>JAFGDX010000387.1 GCA_016931875.1 Prolixibacteraceae bacterium | reverse complement strand
GCTTCCACGTCGAGGCCAATTCCGATGGCCGCCGCCAGTGGCTCATAAATCATGTATACTTCGCGTCCGCCGGCATGTTCCGAGGAGTCGCGAACGGCGCGGATTTCCACTTCCGTACTTCCTGAAGGTATACAAATCACCATTTTCAGTGCCGGTGAAAACATCCTTGGTTTGGGATTAATCATCTTAATCATCCCCCGAATCATCTGCTCTGCGGCGTTAAAATCGGCAATCACCCCGTCTCTCAGCGGCCTGATGGTTTTCAGGTTCGCATGTGTCTTCCCCTGCATTTGCCTGGCTTTTTCGCCAATAGCCACCATTTTTTCGGTTTTCAAATCGATGGCTACAATCGAAGGCTCGTCAACCACAATTTTATCGTTATGAATAATGATTGTGTTGGCTGTCCCCAGGTCTATTGCAATCTCCTGTGTTAAAAAAGAAAATAATCCCATTTTATAATTTAAATACTTATTTAAACTAAATATATTCCAGTTTATTGTTAATGTTTAAAATGTCTCCGCCCGGTAAATGCCATGGCAATACCAAATTCATTGCAGGCTTCAATTACCTCGTCGTCGCGGATACTGCCACCGGGTTCAACAATATATTTCACCCCGTACCCGTTGGCGGCGTCAATATTATCGCGGAACGGAAAAAATGCGTCCGAGATTAAAACCGAATGTGCAATATCAACCCCTTCCTTCATTTCGAAACGGGGCATGGTTAATTGCCGCAAACTGTCGAGGCGGTTGGGTTGCCCCATTCCCGCACCGGTTAACCAAAATGAACCGTCCGGGTTTTCGGTAACAATGGCAATCGAGTTGCTTTTCAGATGCTTGCATGCCGTTACCCCAAATTTGGCAAGGTTCAGTTTTTGCGGCTCAAACGGGCGTTGGGTTACGTTTTTAAATTCGGTGTCCACGCCTTCATCTTCATCCTGAACCAGCATTCCGCCACTGATCGAGCGATATAGTTTTTCTCCTGTAATTTCATTTTTTACCGGGGTTACCAGCAAACGTAAATTTTTCTTTTTGCTAAAAACGTCCAGCGCATCTTCTGCAAATTCAGGAGCAATAATAATTTCAACAAATTTTTTTCCCAACCATTCGGCTACTTCTTTTGAAACTGTGTTGGTAAAACAAATGATACTTCCGTAAGCGCTCACCGGATCACCGGCCCAGGCCAGTTCCAGCGATTTCAGAATATCATCGCTCACCGCCAGCCCGCACGGATTTAAATGTTTGACAACCGAAACGGCTACTTTATTTTTTATATGTTTTACGGAATGAAAAGCGTCGCTGGCCGATTTCCAGGCTGCATCGGCATCGAGCATATTGTTGTATGAAAGCGCTTTCCCCTGCAAAACCTGTGCGTTTGCCAATGAATGTTTTTCGGGTGAATTTTTAAATTGAAAGAAGGTGGCCTTTTGATGCGGATTTTCACCGTAACGCAAAACATGTCCTTCGTTCAGGCTGATTCGCTCTGTTGCCTCATCTTCGCCGTTGTTAAAATAGCCAAAAATGGCAGCATCGTAATGCGATGAAACACCAAAGGCTTTTCCGGCAAACCACTTTCTGTCGGTCAGCGAAAATTCGCCCTCTTTTTTATTCAGTAAATCCAGCAAAGGCTGATATTCCTCCTGCGATGGAACAATAACCACATCTTTAAAATTTTTGGCTGCGGCCCGAATCAGCGAAATTCCGCCAATATCAATTTTTTCAATAATGTCCTGCTCTTCAGCCCCGGAAGCAACCGTATCTTCAAACGGATACAAATCAACAATTACCAAATCAATTTCCGGGATTTCGTATTCGGTTAACTGGCTCACATCGCCCTGGTTATCGCGGCGCGACAATATTCCGCCAAAAACTTTTGGGTGAAGGGTTTTTACACGCCCCCCCAAAATGGAAGGATAACCGGTGAGGCTTTCAACCGAGGTAACGGGTACTCCAAGCGACTCAATAAAACTTTTGGTACCCCCGGTACTTACTATTTTTACCCCCAGCTGGTTTAACTTTTTTATTATCGCGTCCAGATTTTCTTTGTGGTAAACTGAAACAAGAGCAGTCTTAATTTTTTTATTATCAGCCATTTATTCCATTTTTCGGATTCGATTGCAAAGATAAAAAAATCAATGCAGATATTGTTAAAAAACAAAAGGATAAAAAAATTTCTTTCTGATTTTTTTTTGCATTTATTTTTCATCTTCACCCGAAACTGTAATCATTCAAAAAAAAATGCACTAATAAAGAAATTCAGTTTTACAATGAATTTTGTTTTTGGCATGTATACAAGTTGTATTTTTAACAGCCGTAATAATTAGCAAAATGTTGTTTCTGAGGCTCATATTTGAAAGTTTTAGTTTTGCCTTTGGTTCACTCAAAGCAAACAAACTACGCACCTTGCTTTCACTTTTGGGGATTACCATTGGTATTTTTGCCATTATTTCGGTTTTTACGGTGATTGATTCGCTGGAACGATTTATTAAACAAAGTTTGAATTCGCTGGGCAGCGACATGGTTTATGTTCAGAAATGGCCATGGACACCGCCGGAAGGCGAAACCGAATATCCGTGGTGGAAATACCTGAACCGGCCTTCGCCCACACTCGAAGAAACCGAAGAGCTGGTCAGGTTTGGAAATACCATCGACAATGCTTCCTTCTTTTACGGATTTTCACGAACGGTTCAGTCGGGGTCCGACAAGCTGGAAAATGCCACCGTGGTTGCCACCTCGTTTCCGCTTTACGATGTATGGAACCTGGAACTCAGCCAGGGCCGTTATTTTACCGAACCCGAAATGAATTCAGGCGCTCCGGTGGCCTT
>JAFGDX010000043.1 GCA_016931875.1 Prolixibacteraceae bacterium | reverse complement strand
TCCGGCGATGGCTGGTATCTTGAACAAACTTACAACTATTATTCCATCAGCCTTTTTATTGTTTACACCACCATTTGGAACCGGACTTTTGGCGATGAATTTTATCCTGAAATTGCCGCCATTATTGAACAATCGGCACAAAAACTAATGGAATCAATCACCAGCTTTTTTGGCCGCGACGGATACATCAACATGTGGTCGCGCAGTATTTGTTACCGGACGTGGGTTTCCGGCGCCTTTCCGGTTGCTTTTATGCTGAAAAATAAATCGTTGATTGATGCAGGCTGGGCACGCAGGCTTTGTTCGGGTTCGCTGCTCCAGTTTGTTACAAAAGAGGAATTTTTTTACAACGATATTCCAAGCCTTGGTTTTTACGGGCAAAAGGAATACATGATTCAGAATTACAGTTGTGCCGCCAGTCCGTTTATTATGTTTCTTCCCTTCATTTGTCTGGCCCTGCCGGGCGATTCACCATTTTGGACAGCAACGGAAAACGATGGAATGTGGGAAACCCTGGGAAATAATTCAAAAAGAACGGTTTTGGAAAGTCCGGGACTGGTACTGGTAAACCACGGAAAAACTGGAACTTCGGAAATTATCCCCGGAAAAGTATATTACGACGATCCCAATTATTCAAAGCTGGTGTACAATACACACTTCCCGTGGGAAGATCACAACCCGGACGGCGGAACGGCAATGGAATACAGTTTTCGCAGCCACGACCCGCGCGATGTAAGAGGCGATGACATCAATTTTTATCTCACCGGCCTGACTGTTCATAATGATTCGGATAAAAACCGGAAATATACCATTTCGCAAAATATGCTTTTTAACGGTGTCCGGGATGGCGTTTTGTACCGGCAGGCCATCATGCGGAGACCCCCGAACAACGGCGTTGGTTATATTATCGATCTGGCTGAAATAACCATACCGGGGGGAGTCATCCGTGTGGATCGTACGCGTTTGGCATTTGAATACGAACTGACACTCGGGCACTTTGGGCTGCCACACATGAATGGAGAAAAGGCTACGATAAATCATTCAGAAGATGAAACAAAAAAAGTGATAACCGCTTCCATTCCAGGGCGGCAGGTTGCGTTGATAACCTACAGCGGCTGGGATAAAACGCAACATCTGACACACAAGAACCGGAATGCCGAGGCAGATGAAAGTACCGTTATTTTTGCCCGGAAAAAACGAATGCAGAAAAACCCGCCAATGGAGTTAATGATTACTGCCCTGTTGCACAAAACCGACAACAGTGTATGGACAGAAGAGGAACTTTCTCCGGTAAAAAACATAGAACTATTGGACATTACACCCGGATTTTCACCTTTGGGAGCAAAAATCACTTTAAACAACGGCGCAGTTTACAACATCGATTTTAAAGATATTGATGGGAAAAAAGCATGTTGAATTCATATCTTTGACGACGAATAAATCAAACAGCAGAATTCAATGAAAGTGAATAAAAATACTGTTTTGCCTCTGGTAGTTATACTTACGTTTATTTTTTATGCTTGTGGCAACTCAAAATCAACTTCTGAAAAAGAAAGAATGCCGCTGGCTGCCGATTCGGTTGCAACATTAACCAATGATGGAGCCTGGTGCTGGTTTTCCGACCCACGTGCCATTTATTATTCTGAAGATAAAATTGTTACAGGCTGGGTAAAAAAAGACGGTTCAGTTGAAATTGCATCGCTGAATCCAACAACCGGAGAAAAAGAAACGGAAAATATTAATCCGCAAATGGAGGTAGATGATCACAACAATCCGGCTTTTGCAGTCCTGCCCGACGGAAACCTCTTCACCATGTACGCGTGGCATTCCACCAGCAAAGGCGTAATTTCAAATACAACCACCAATGGTCCCGATGTTCATTCTTTTGAAGGAAATGTGGTTTTTAAACCCAAAACCGATAAACTTCTGGAACAATTTCCACGCGAAACTTACACCTATGCAAATCCCTATGTTTTGAAAGCGGAAGAGAACAAACTCTTTTCGTTTGGCCGGTGGATCGGATTCAAGCCCAACATGATTATTTCGGACGATAACGGAAAAACCTGGAGCGAGCAATATGTGATAATAAGCAACGAACCGTTTGACCCGGACAACCGCCCGTACACAAAATATTATTCTGACGGAAATTCAAAAATCCATATGATTTATACCAACGGACATCCACGAAATGAAGAATTCAACTCGGTGTATTACTGCTATTATGAAAATGGTGCTTTTTGGAAAGCAGATGGCACAAAAATCTGCAATCTCTCCGAACTTCCTTTTTCTATTGAAGATGGCTCGCTGGTTTACCAGGCAAGCACCAAAACCGGACGCGCCTGGATTGCTGATGTTGTGGAAAAAAATGGAATTCCCTACATTTTATATTCACGCCACCCCGAGGAAACTGACCACCGTTATCATTATACCTGGTACAACGCCGGTGCACACCAATGGGAAGATACCGAACTTTGCAAAGCCGGGAAATGGTTTCCGCAAACACAGGAAGGTGAAGTTGAACGCGAACCGCATTACATGGGAAACATGACGTTCAATCCCCGAAATCCGGATATGGTTTACCTCTCGCGTGAAGTGAGCGGCATATTCGAGATTGAAAAATATGAAACAAACAACAGCGGAAAAAGCTGGAAAAT
>JAFGDX010000386.1 GCA_016931875.1 Prolixibacteraceae bacterium | reverse complement strand
GCTATTCCGGCTTTGTATTTTGAAATAAAAAACAAAAAACCAGCCCGGGTTTTTATAATTCTGGCCGGACTGGTTTCGCTGTTTGGTTTTTTTATCATTGTTGACGCTTTGAAATACATTTAAGCACCCATCATTTTACTTCCCAACAGGTAAGCATTTCTTTATCTTTTACAAAAATTTTATTCCCGGCAACCAGCGGATGTGCATACACTTCGGTATCCGAGACCGTGTAAGCAGCTATTTCTTGGTATGAATTTGAACCGGGAGCATAAATCAGAATTTTACCTGTGGCGGGAAGTGATAAAAGAGCTTTGCCCAAATCGAGTGCAGATGCAAACCGGTTATGCGTAGTTTCGTCACTCCAGGCTGTTTCGCCGGTTGTTGCATTTAAACAATACAATTTTCCCAGCCGCGCCTCATTTCCGTATAAAAATCCGTCTTTCAGAACCGGAGTATTAAAAGAGCCCCCAAAATCAGGGTTGTGCCAGTTTTCGGAAATGGAATATTTGTTCCCGGTTTTTGCGATTTTAAATGATTTGCTTCCGATACCCTGTCCGCAAACAATAACATTCGAGCCATCGATTACCGGCGTGGTTGAATTGTAAAACCGACGCTCTCCCGGAGTTGGGATTTTCCACAACATTTTGCCATCTTTTGAAATTCCGGCCAAATCAGTTTCGGTTTGCAAAACAATAATTTCAGTTCCGGCAATATTCATCAAAACAGGAGAAGAATAGGTGCTGGGTTCGCCTTCAATCTGCCAGATAATTTTCCCATTATCAGCATTAAAAGCTACAATAACCCCGTTGTTATGCCCGTTTAAATGGGCGATACACATTCCATCGGCCACAAGCGGCGACATGGCAGCAAAAAATTCAGGCACTTCAGTAAAAGTTTCGTTTTTCCAGAGTATTTTTCCGGAGTTGGCATCCAGGCAATTCAAAAATCCGCCTGCGCCAATGGTGTATACTTTTCCGTTTGCTACTGTAGGTGTTGACCGTGGTCCGGGATGAGAACCGGCGCCACCGGTAACTTCAGGTGCCGGGTTTAAAACCGTACGCCAGATTTGTTTCCCATCGGCTGCGCTTAAACACAAAGCTGCTTCATCGGTTTCCTGCTTCACCATAAGATACAATTTTCCATCCACCATTGAAACAGATGCATCGCCCAGTCCAACTGGCACTTGCCAGGTTTTTGCCAGTTCCCCCGGCCACGATTCCGGGGTATTAAAATCCGTTACTTTTCCATCGCGGTTACTGCCCCTCCATTCAGGCCAGTCCTGTGCCTGACCTGCGGAAACAATAAAAAATAAAATACAAATTGCTCCAAAATTTTTCAAAATAGTTTTCATCGATTTTAAGGTTAAATTGAACAAACTTTTGATTTTCACATAAAGATAATGGATTCCGAAACACCACCCAACACCGATTGACAAATAACAAATTCATCAGCAAAGCAGATATTTATTAGCATTTTATGAAAAATTCATTCGATTTGCTAACAACCTGGTGAAAATCTATTTCCGATTTTCTATCTTGCACACGGTATTAATTTGAAATTTAAAACAGAAAAAACATGAATCCACAGGCCGAGGAGCTTAATGTAATCATCAGAGAAAAAAGTACAACGGTTTATGAACTTCTCTCGGAAAGAGGAAAAAACATCTTCTTCCCCAAAAAGGGAATTTTGGGGCAGACAGCAGAAGCAAAAGGCACAAAAATAAATGCCACTATTGGTGCGGCCATTGAAGACGACGGTTCGCCAATGCGCTTGGAGGCCATTGCTTCAAAAATAAATATGGATCCTTCGCTGGTTTTTCCGTATGCCCCAAGTTTTGGACGCCCTGACATCCGGGCAAAGTGGAAAAGTATGATGGTTGAAAAAAACCCGTCGTTAAAAAATGTGGAATTAAGTTTGCCGGTGGTGTGCAATGCTTTGACGCACGGTGTAAGCATGGCCGGATATATGTTTTTGGATGCAGGCGACGAAGTGATTGTTCCCGACCTTTTCTGGGGAAATTACAATTTAATGCTCAATCATGCCTACGGTGCCAACCTGGTAAAATTTAACCTGTTTAAAAACGGTGCGTTTGACCTGGATGCGTTTGAAGCCAAATTAAATGAAGGCGGCGTGGGCAAAAAAGCGGTTATTCTGAATTTTCCAAATAATCCGTCAGGATATACACCAACGGTTGAAGAATACAATGCGATTGTTGAAATTATAAGAAAAGCAGCTGATATTGGGAACAAAATTGTAGTTTTTGTTGATGATGCCTACTTTGGGTTAGTGTATGAGGAAGGCATTGCCGAAGAAAGTATTTTTGCTGCACTTTGCCGGTTACACGAGAATGTACTTGCCGTAAAAATCGACGGGGCTACCAAAGAAGATTATGTTTGGGGTTTCCGTGTGGGTTTTGTTACCTACGGAATTAAAGGTGGTGATGCGGAATTGTATGGTGCTCTGGAATCGAAAACCGCCGGAGCTGTTCGCGGAAGTATTTCCAACGCGGCCAACATTTCACAGTCGTTGTTGCTGGCGGCTTTTAACAGCCCGGAATATGCCGGACAAAAAGTGGCCAAATACAACATTATGAAAAAAAGATATGAGGCTGTTAAAGAAGCTCTGACCGACAAAAAATACAAGGAATATTTTGAAGCCATTCCATACAACTCGGGCTATTTTATGTGTATTCAGCTGGCCGATGGACTGGTTGGAGAAAACATCCGTAAAATTCTGATTGAAAAATACAGTATTGGCACCATCAGTTTGGGCAATGTTTTAAGAATTGCCTATTCGGCCGTGGCAGCCAAAGATGTAAAAGAGATGTTTGAAGGAATATACAACGCCTGTAAAGACAGTTTACAGTAAGTTGCCACAACATCTGCTACAGCTCAAATTCATAAAAAAAGCCGCCTCAATAAATTTTGAAGCGGCTTTTTTTGTATCCTTTGGAGTCGTTTTATTCAAAAAGATTCTCATCTCTGATAATCATCAGGATAGCAGAGTGTGGCAGAATAATATATTTTTCGTTGTTAAACTCTATTTCATACCCGCTCTTGTTCAGATAAATAGCCAAATCGCCAATGTGTGTTTGCAGCGGAACATATTTAACATCATCCTTGTTTTCCTTCCACGCCTCGTCTTCATCAGCAGTAGCCGGAATTGGATAACCCGGGCCCACTTTTACAATATAACCGCTGTGGATTTTTTCGTTTTCCTGAACAGTAGGAGGCAAATACAAACCGGTTTTTGTTTTGCTGGTCGGATTCTTTGGTTTCACCAAAACCCGGTCGCCCACCATAATAAATTTCTCCAAATCTTTCTCTTCAATTACCAATGACATAGTTCTTATTTTTGTTCTGTGCGCAAAGATATAATTTTCTACTCCTATTGCACAAGCTAAATAATCTCAAAGCGTGTGTATTAACCACAAATAAAATTGGTTAATTTTAAGCTATCTAAAAATACAAAACCATGCTAAAAAAAATATCTTTATTTTTGTTGTTCATATTCCTACTTACGCTTGTCCAATCTTCCTCTCCGTTCAAAAAAAATAGTACAGGCCTTGAAAAATCAAAAATTTATGTTCCGGCGCGGATAATTACCAATGGGCCAAAACATCACTGGTTTGGTTACTACGATAAGTTACAGTTTGATCCCACAAACCGTTTTGTATTGTACATGGAAGTAGATTTTGAAGGACGTTCTCCCAAACCTGAAGATGAAATTTCAATCGGGATGATTGACCTGAAAAATGACGACAAGTGGATAAAACTGGGAAATTCAAAAGCCTGGAGCTGGCAACAGGGGTGCATGTTGCAATTTGTTCCGGGCAACGATTCGCTAATAATTTGGAATGACAGACACGAAGACCGGTTTATTTCGCACATAATGAATATTTACACCCGAAAAGAAAAAATACTGCCTTTTGCCATTTATGCGTTAAGTCCCGATGGTATTCACGCCGTTACAACCGATTTTGAACGAATACAGGATACCAGACCGGGATACGGTTACGCGGGAATTTCTGACCCAAACCAAACGGAAATCGCGCCCAAAAATGCAGGAATTTACATTTGCAATCTGCAAACCGGAAAAAAGAAACTCATCATTTCCTACGCACAAATGGCAAACATGCCTTTTT
>JAFGDX010000385.1 GCA_016931875.1 Prolixibacteraceae bacterium | reverse complement strand
CCGAAACGAAAAACGGCCGGCAGTTTTTGTTTTCCGGCCAAGGTTTCAACACCTCTCTGAAGGGGATTAAAAACATGCGCCCCTAAAATAAAATTCCCTGAAACGGAATAAATCACACCACCCTCAAAAGTTACAAAACCTTTGGAACGTGAATTTTCGGGAAATGTTTGGGAAAAATAGTCAAGTTGAATGCCCGCGCTGAAATTTTCAGAAAGTTGTTTGGAATAGGCCAGTGCAAACTTATTTTCCTTAAAACTTCCTTTTCCGAACTGAAAAAAGCCCAGGCCGAAATTCCCTGAACCGGTTGGCACAACCAAAGCACCTGAAACCAGCGAAAGTTCATCAATCTGAAATCTGGATTCGTAAAAAAAAGCGGCTGACAATCTGCTCAGAGTTGCGATTCCGGCCTGATTGTGAAAAACACTCCATACATCGGAAAAAGAAACAGACGCATGCGAAAGAGCCAGTGAACGTGCTCCGGCAGGGTGGTTCTCAAAGGCAAAAATCATTGAACAATTCAGAACCAGGAAGCTAACTATCAGTAAAAATCTTTTCATTATAAATCAGAAGAGGCGGTTAACTCCGCGTCAACTAATTTACAAAAAATATCTTATTTTCTAAAAATCAATTGGTTTTAAACTGATATTTTACTTCGGAAAGCTCGGCATTTGCCTTTACAATTTTTTGTTTCAGGCTTTCCTTGTAATCCAACAGTTTCTGCATCAGTGCATCATCGCCGGTGGCCATCATCTGAACCGCGAGAATAGCAGCATTCATAGCACCATTAACAGCAACTGTGGCCACCGGAATTCCGGGTGGCATTTGCAAAATGGCCAGAATGGAATCGAAACCCGCCAGGCTTGCATTAATGGGAACCCCAATAACCGGAAGCGGAGTCATTGCGGCAATAACACCCGGCAAATGAGCCGCCATTCCTGCACCAGCAATAATTACTTTTATTCCGCGGTCTTTTGCCCCTTTGGCAAATACCTCAACTTCTTCCGGTGTGCGGTGTGCAGAAAGGGCATTCATTTCAAACGGAATTTCAAATTCATCAAGCAGTTTGGCTGCCCTGGCCATTACATCCAAATCGGATGTGCTGCCCATGATAATACTAACTTTTGCCTCCATGTTTTGCAACTTATATTTTCAGTTAATCGAATTGTTTTGTTAATTTGTGCATTTATTTTTCAATGGCGAAATTACAGCAAATTAACAACTTTAAAAAATCATTTTTCATTGATGAAACAGGTAAAAATCCTTGACAAAGAGTTTGAACTCTTTATTCCCTACGAAAAAATTCGTTCAGAGGTAGAAAAAATGGCAGAACAAATGAACAAAGATTTTGAGGGGAAAAATCCGCTTTTTGTGTGTATTCTGAATGGCTCATTTATGTTTGCTGCCGAAATTTTCAAACGGATCAACCTGGTCGAGTCTGAAATCACGTTTGTAAAACTGGCCTCATACGATGGCGATAAAACCACCGGAAATGTAAAACACCTGATTGGTCTCAATGAAAAAATAGATGGAAGAACAGTTGTAGTGCTGGAAGATATTGTGGATACCGGAATTACCATCGACCATATTCTGAAACAACTGGAAGGATTGAACCCAAAAGAAGTAAAAATTGCCACGCTTTTGCTCAAACCCGATGCATTGCAGAAAAAGGTACAACTGGATTATGTGGGACTGGAAATTCCGAACGATTTTATTGTTGGTTACGGATTGGATTACAATGGCTTTGGTAGAAACTTAATCGATATTTACTCAGTTATTAACCATTAAAAACCAATAAAATGTTAAACATTGTATTATTTGGTCCGCCGGGAGCCGGAAAAGGCACACAGGCCGAATTCCTTATCAATTCATTTGGGTTAAACCACTTATCAACAGGCGATTTGTTGCGCAGTGAAATTGCTGCCGGAACAAAACTTGGACTGGAAGCCAAAAGTTTTATGGACAAGGGCGAACTGGTTCCCGACGCAGTAGTGATTGGAATGATAAAAAGTAAGCTGGAAAGCAACAAAGACGCCAAAGGTTTTATTTTCGACGGATTTCCGCGAACAGTGGAACAGGCAAAAGAACTCGACAAATTGCTGGAAGAAAACGGCACACCCATTTCGGGGATGCTAAGCCTGGAAGTGGAAAAACAGGAGTTAATCAACCGCCTGTTAAACAGGGGTAAAATCTCGGGCCGGCCAGACGATCAGGATCAATCGGTGATTGAAAACCGGATAAATGTGTACAACCAAAAAACCTTACCGTTAATTGAATATTACAAACCTCAGGGCAAACATTTTGGTATAAACGGAATGGGAACCGTTGAGGAAATTGCCGGCAGGCTAAAAGAAGTGGCAGAAAATTTAAAATAACAACCAGTGCCAGTTATACCGCCTTTCCTGTTTTTACAGGAATTAAAACTGCGGTGTGTTGTTACGAAGAAGTAAAAAGGGAAGAAAATGGCTGAATCAAATTTTGTTGATTATGTGAAGATTTTTTGTAAATCGGGAAACGGAGGAGCCGGTTCAGCGCATTTGCGAAGAGAAAAATACATTCCGAAAGGCGGGCCCGATGGTGGTGACGGAGGTCGTGGCGGACATATTATTTTGCAGGGCAACCGGCACATGTGGACTCTTCTCCACCTGAAATTCCAAAAACATATTAAAGCCGGGCATGGTGAATCCGGTGGGAAACAACGAAGCACAGGAGCCGACGGCGAAGACATTGTTCTGGAAGTGCCGCTGGGAACGGTGGCCCGCGATGCTGAAACCGGGGAATTTCTTTTTGAAATTACCAAACACGGCGAATCGCAAATACTTATGAAAGGTGGCCGCGGAGGTTTGGGAAACGACCATTTTAAATCGGCTACCAACCAAACACCACGCTATGCACAACCCGGCGAAGAAGGTGAAGAAGGCTGGAAAATTCTGGAGCTAAAAGTGCTGGCCGATGTTGGCCTGGTTGGATTCCCGAGCTCCGGCAAATCAACATTGCTTTCGGTGGTTTCGGCGGCAAAACCCAAAATTGCCGAATACCATTTTACAACGCTCACCCCCAACCTCGGAATTGTGGGTCACCGTGAACAACATTCGTTTGTTATGGCCGACATTCCAGGAATTATAGAAGGAGCCCACCAGGGGAAAGGACTGGGAATTCGTTTTTTAAGACACATTGAACGCAACTCCATGTTGCTTTTTATGGTTCCGGCCGACAGTAAAGATCACCTGAAAGAATATAAAATCCTTTTAAACGAACTCGATAAATACAACCCTGAACTGCTTGACAAGCAACGTTTTCTGGCTATCAGCAAAGCCGATATGCTGGACGCAGAACTGATGAAGGAAATCAGCAGCGAATTAAAAGAAATTCCGCATATGTTTTTTTCCTCGGTTACGGGCTACAATATTCAAAATTTAAAAGATAAAATCTGGGAAATTCTGAACAGTTAAATGGAGTGGTTTCAAAAAATATTGGATTTTGATACGGATTTATTTTTATACCTGAACAGTTTTCACAACGATTTCTGGGATACACTTATGTTAATGGCTACCCGCAAGGAAACCTGGATTCCTTTTTATGCGGTAATTGTTTATTATTTTATAAAAAACTACCGGGCAAAATCGATTCTGATCCTTTTATTCCTGGCTGTAACCATTTTGGCCAGCGACCAGATTTCGGTGCTGATAAAGGATACTGTTCAACGCCTTCGTCCGGTGTACAACCCCGAAATTGAGCATCTGGTTCACAATGTTTTGCGCAAAGGCGGCAAATACGGTTTTGTTTCGTCGCACGCTGCCAACACCTTTGCGGTGTATGTTTTTTCATTTCGGATTTTTAAAAACCGCAGTTACGGAATTTTAATGCTGGCGTGGGCTCTTTTACTTTCCTATTCGCGTATTTATTCGGGGGTACATTACCCAACCGATATTCTGTTTGGTGCCCTGCTCGGATGGGTTACAGGATGGTTTATGTACAAAATTGTAATGTTTACCGACATTCACTTTTTTATTACACGCATTCCAAAAATAGAATACACAGGACTGAAACCCCAACAGGCAGGAACAATTTACCTGGTATTTATTGTTTTGATTACAACAGTTGTCATTACAACTTCCATCCTTCACTATTACAATTATCTGTAAAATGAATCAGGCCGTTTCCGATTTTTATATCCGCAAAAAAGAACAATTTACCCGCGAATTAAAAACCATTTCCCAAACATTAAGCCGGTTTGTTTGGTACCGCCTAATTTCATTTGTGCTGATTTTTGTCCCGGTTTCAGTTTGGGGTGTCGGCACCTGGCTCACATTGTGGTTCACGCTGGCCGCTGTCGTACTTTTTTTCTTTCTGGTGAAAAAAAACATTCAACACGAAAAAAGAAAGAAAAAAACTGCCACTCTGCTAAAAATTACCCACAATGAATTGCTGGCACTGGAACATTCGTTTGCTCATTTTGAAAACGGAGCTTCCTTTCTCAACACCGACCATTTTTATACCTGCGACCTCGATATTTTCGGGGAAGGTTCTCTCTTTCAGTACATCAACCGCACATCAACCAAAAGCGGACGGCAAATGCTGGCCGACTGGCTTATTTTTCCACTGCTTGACAAAAACAAAATTGAAAAAAGACAGGAAGCAATCAAAGAACTGTCGGAAATGCCCGAATGGAGACTTCAGTTTTTGGCCAACGGTTTACTTTTTGAAGAAACCGAAGAAATGAACCATGAAATAAAAAACTGGTCGGAAACCGAATTGGATTTAAAAAACAGCATTGCCACAAAATGGCTCATAACCATCGTTCCGCTGCTTACCATCCTTGCATTAATTCCGGCTTTTACCGGTTCTTCCAATTTTTGGATTTCGGCTGCGGTACTTGCCCAGTGGATTTTTATGTTTTTTTACCGGAAAAGAATCCGCCAGTACTTTCGCTATTTTGGCCGCAAATCCGATTTGCTTGAAAAATACATGCAACTGCTGCAATTTATTGAAGAGAAGAAATTTCAGTCAGAATATCTTCAGGAAATTCAAAAAGCAGTTACAGCACCTGATTCTGCCAGCCACATTTTCAGCCAGTTAAAAAAAAGAGTAAAAGAATTTGAATACCGCGGAAATATTATTGTTGGGGTTTTTCTGAATTCTGTTTTTCTGTGGGACATCCGTTGTGTTTACAAACTCTGGAAATGGCACAGTAAAAATCATAAAAAACTGGCTTTGTGGCTCGATGCAGTTGCCGAAACAGATGCACTGATCAGTCTGGCTAATTTTGCCGGCAACCACCCCGGATTTGTATTCCCCAAAATCCATGACGGCGGATTTACTTATAGCGCCAAACAACTGGGTCACCCGCTGCTGCACTCAAAAAAACGGGTTTGCAACAACCTCGAAATAAACGGCTGGGCAAAAGTTCTGATTGTAACCGGGGCCAACATGGCCGGAAAAAGTACATTTTTACGCACCGTTGGAGTGAATCTCATTTTAGGCCGGATGGGCGCGCCGGTTTGTGCCGCCGAAATGAAATTCACGCCGGTAAAACTGTATACCAATATGCGAACAACCGATTCATTGCTAAAAGACGAATCGTATTTTTTTGCCGAACTAAAAAGAATAAAAGGAGTACTCGACCGGCTGAAAAACGGTGAACGTATTTTTGTCATTCTCGATGAAATGCTGAAAGGGACCAATTCAACAGATAAACTCAACGGATCAAAAGAACTCATTCGGAAACTGGTGGAATTCAAATCGGTTTCGCTTATTGCCACCCACGATTTAAAACTTAGCGAAATGGAAAACGAGTTTCCGCAACAGGTGTTCAACAAATGTTTTGAAATCAGAATTGAAAACAATGATATGGTTTTTGACTACCTGCTTTCCGACGGGGTAACACAAACTATGAATGCCACTTTCCTGATGAAAAAAATGGGGATAATTTAAAAAATTGTAAATTTCTCACACTACCCGGCGTTATTAAGAAATAATTGTTGAAAACTCAGCAAACGCCTGCAAACACAATACCTGCAGCAAGCACTTTTCAACTGCATTGTGTTAAATACTGAACAAGATCAACCTCTGAATCCACCAATGTTTTCGCTATATTTGTGCCAAATTGTAGAAATTATGACTCCGAATTACGACGAAGCGACAATTAAAACACTTGACTGGCAGGAGCACATCCGGAAACGCCCGGGTATGTACATTGGGAAACTTGGTGATGGCTCGGCTCCCGACGATGGAATTTATGTTCTGCTAAAAGAGGTGATGGACAACTCCGTTGATGAATTTATGATGGGATTCGGGAAAAAAATTACCATTGAAATTGACCAGGAAAAAGTTATGGTTCGCGACTACGGACGTGGAATCCCGCTGGGAAAACTGGTGGATGTGGCCAGCAAAATGAATACCGGAGCCAAATACGATTCAAAAGTATTTAAAAAATCGGTCGGATTAAACGGCGTGGGGATAAAAGCAGTAAATGCGCTTTCGTCCAGCTTTACGATAAAAGCCATCCGCGAAGGCGTGGCCAAAGAAGT
>JAFGDX010000384.1 GCA_016931875.1 Prolixibacteraceae bacterium | reverse complement strand
TTTTTTTGAAATGTGTGAATAATGTAAATTAAAACATCAATTGTGTAACACTTTCGAAACCGGGCGGGAGTACCTTTGGCAAGGTTATTAAGTTGAAACTGATGCAGGCGAAAGAAATTGAAAAATCAAAAATTCATATTCTCATCGAAATCATTGAATATGTGCCCAATTCGGTGGTGAGCAAAACCATCATCCGGAAGACCACCGGAAATATCAGCGTTGTTGCCATTGATACCGGTGAAGCGCTGGCCGAAAAAATTTCTCCGTTCGATACATTTGTCCAGATCATTGAAGGAACGGCGGAAGTTATTATTGATAATCAGCCCAACATGCTTCATACCGGAGAGGGCATAATTATTCCGGCCCACACTTCAAATATTGTAAAAGCAAACGGCCGGTTCAAAATGATAGTAACCGTTATTAAAAGCGGGTACGAAGGAAGCACAATTTAAAACAAACAGCATGGCAAAATCGAAAGAAGGTAAAGAGAAAAAGAACGTAAAAAAAGAAGCCGTAAAAAGCCTCAAGGAAAAAAGAGCCGATAAAGCTTTAAAAAAAGCAGGCAGGAATAATTCGGGCTTAGTTTAAATATTTTGTTCTTCAAGGAATTTCCAAACCGGGATAACAGATAAAATGAAAAGAAGGCGAAATAGTATGTGCCAAAATAAATCCGGGGTTCAAGTTGGTTATCCGTCGTTATGTTGACCGGATATATTATTGCCGGATTCAGGAAGATATTACCCGAAAGGAACTGGTTTATTTTGAACGGGAACTTATGAATTGTGGTAAAAAAAATAATAAAAGCTATCTGAATTTACAGGCAGCTTTTATTTATTTGTAACAGCATAAAAGATTATTAATTTTGCATCGTTTATAGCTTATAATCTTACAGTTTCGTTTATGGAAAATTTAGGTGAACCAAAAAAGCACTCCGCCAAAGACCGGCGGAACAATATAATTGTAATTGCATTATCAGTTATTTTGGTAATTGTTGTCGTGTTATTTTTTCTTCAAAGAAGGGAACACAGTACCATCCTGAATGAAATAAAGGCTGAAAAAGACTCTATTCAACTTCAGCTCAATGAAATAGCAGCAGGTTACGATTCGTTAAGTACCGAAAACGATACCATAAACGAACAGCTTTTAGTTGCTCAAACCAAAGTAAAAGATTTACTTTTGGAGGTAGAACAAACCAAAAAAATCAGTTATCAGAAAATTAACGATTATCAGAAACAGGTAACCACACTGCGGGGGATTATGAGGGATTTTGTTACCCAGATTGATTCGTTAAATGCAAGAAACAAGGAGTTGATGGCCGAAAACCTGGAAGTAAAAGAGCAGTACAAAATTGTGGAGTCGGAAAATTTGCAGCTGAGCCGCGAAAAAGAACGTTTGCAGCAAACCGTACAACGAGCTGCCATGCTCGAAGCGCGTCAACTGGTTGCCGAACCGCTAAATAACCGCAGTAAAGAAACCCGCTTTGCCAGCCGCACCGAAAAAATCAGAATTTATTTTGTATTAAGTAAAAACGCTACTGCAAAACGTGGTGATAAAAACATTTATGCCCGGATAACACGCCCCGATCAGTTATTAATGACAAAATCGCCCAACGATCTTTTTCAGTTTGAAGATGTAAAAATTCCGTACTCAGCCATGCGCGAAGTGGTTTATGAAGGACAGGAATTACCCGTTGCCATTTTCTGGGACAATACAAACGAACCCGAATTAATGCCGGGCGAATACAAGGTTGATTTATTTGCCGACGGGAATGTGATTGGCGAAACCACCTTCGAAATCAGGTAAGTCTTTTTGCCAGCTTTATCCTCCATTTATCAAAATCGGGAAAGGCCTTTTCAAGGGTAAATTTTTTGCCGTGCCCCGGGTAAACAACTTTTATGCCCAGGTTAAATATTTTTTGCCAGGTTTCAAGTAAAAGCACAGGCTCATCGGCAAACGGGGGGAAAATTCTGCCGTTCCGCATGTTCACAAAAGTATCGCCTGCAATCAGCGTGTTGCCCAGCAAAACCGACTGAGAACCTGCAGAGTGTCCGGGCGTGGAAATTACCTTCCCGTCGAGGCCAAAATTTTTTAAATCAAATTCATTGTCATTAATCAAATCGGCCACCAACGGTTTTGGCGACGCAAAACGCGGCCACAGTTTTCTGCCCAATCCGGAAATCCATGCTGCATATTTTCCTTGTCCCTTAGGAATAGAAGTATCACCGTTTTTCAGATTTTCATATTCATTTTTATGAACCAGAACTTTTGCTCCGGTTATTTTTTGCAATCCAATTAAGTTCCCGGTGTGGTCGTAATGGGTGTGCGTTAAAATTATCAGTTGAATATCTGCGGGGTTCAGATTATGTTGTTTAAACCACATTTTCAACGCTTTTAGCTTCCCTCTCACACCGGTATCAACCAAAACTGCCACCCCTGAATCGTTAAAAATGAGCGTGACGTTGGAATACCCGATTCTTTTCTGATAAATTTTAACCAATGCCATAACAACAAAATTAAAAACCAGTTTCAAAAACTCGTAAGTGTCCGCAAGCCAACAAAAATAGCTGAATAATTTTGCAAACCCTCGGTGGGACTTCTTTTTTATGAAGGTTGTATTGCGGATTCAGGAATCAAAAAAATATGGAATGCTCCGAATTCTTTTAAACAAAAATGGTGAAACAGTGAATAAATTAAATCTGTCACTGAAATTTTAATATGTCAATCTGCAATTCCCCACATTTTAGTTTGAATGTGTATCTTTGTGCTTCTAATTTAAAGTTGAGCAGAAATGTTGAATAAAATCAAGGCTTTACAGGAAGAGATGGATGCAGCCACAGCTTCAACACCGGAAGAAGTGGATGAGCTTCGTATTAAATACATCAGTAAAAAAGGAAGCATTAATCAACTTTTTGCTGATTTTAAGCATGTTCCCGCTGAACAAAAAAAAGAGGTTGGAAAAGCCATCAACGAATTGAAAGAGTTTGCACTTACAAAAATAAATTCGCTAAAAGAGGCCTTTGAATCGGGAGCCGCCGGCACAACCGGTTTGGACCTTACCAGGCCCGGCGAGCCGGTAAAACTGGGAACCCGTCATCCGCTTTCCATCGTTAAAAACGAAATTATCAACATTTTTGGGCGGCTTGGTTTTACGGTTGCGGAAGGTCCTGAAATTGAAGATGACTGGCATGTTTTTTCTGCCTTGAATTTTCCTCCGGAACACCCGGCGCGCGATATGCAGGATACTTTTTTTATCGAAAAAGATCCGGATGTTTTGTTGCGCACCCACACGTCAAGTGTACAAATCCGTGTGATGGAACGTACACAACCGCCCATCCGCGCCATTTTCCCGGGAAGAGTTTTCAGAAACGAAGCTATCTCGGCCCGTTCGCATTGTATTTTCCACCAGGTGGAAGGTTTGTATGTAGATGAGAATGTGTCGTTTGCCGATTTGAAACAAACGCTGGTGTATTTTGCCAAAGAATTGTTTGGCGAAGACAGCCAAATCCGGTTGCGCCCCTCGTATTTCCCGTTTACCGAACCCAGTGCCGAGATGGATGTGAGTTGCTCAATTTGCGGAGGCGAAGGCTGCAACGTGTGTAAATACACCGGCTGGCTCGAAATTCTGGGCTGCGGAATGGTTGACCCGAATGTGCTGGAGGCCTGCAACATCGACAGTAAAAAATATACAGGCTTTGCATTCGGAATGGGAATAGAACGAATTACAATGCTTAAATACGGTATTAAAGACATCCGCCATTTTTTTGAAAACGATGTTCGTTTCCTAAAACAATTCGAATCAGCAACATAACCCGTTTTTTTGTTATTTGAATGCCTCACAAAACAATAAAAGAAAATATATTTCCGTTTGTTTTGTGCTGACCGCAAACATTTAAATTTCAAAAAAATGATAAAACTAAAAATAAAAAGGGGAACTCATTTTCGGGGGTGGTTCAAATTTGATGCAAAATCTGATTCAGACAAAACAAAACAAATCCTGACAAGGCAGACAACTTTTTACCCATGTTTTGCCTTTGACACCGCATGTCAGCCTTCACTTGAAATTTTTGGTTGAGGCCTGTTGTCATCACGTTCTGTAACAAACACGTTAACAGTAATTTTAAAAATCTGAATTTTTGTATGTTTTATAGCATATTATTTCAAAATGTCATACATTTGCAGAAGACATTTTAGTCTTTTTTTTAATTAAAATAAAAATCATGGAAACAAAAGCGAATCAAAATCAGATTGTTATCACAACAAAACCTGAGAATGAAAAGCAAAAGTTGCCGATGAATCTGGTACTATCGTTGGCGGCAGGAACAATTGCCGGAGTAGCAATTATTTTTGGCCTTTTTTGGGGCGTTGAAATGTTGTTCAGCCTTTGATTCCGAAAATTACAGAACCCTAAAAATAAAAGTATAAAAATAAAGCTCGCCGTTTAGCGAGCTTTTCTATTTTACAACATTACATCTTTTTCACCTGATGATTTCATCAATTGCCTTTAGTTCATCTGCACTGAAAGGCAGTTTTTTCAGCGTAGCAACGTTGTCTTCAATTTGTTGCACCGAGCTGGCTCCAATCAACACCGATGTAATCCGTTTATCTTTTAAAATCCATGCCAGTGCCATTTGCGCCAACGACTGCCCGCGCTCAACAGCTATTTGGTTTAACTTTAGAATTTTATCATGTGCCGATTCCACATCTTCTTTTTTCAGGAAAACCTCGCGTGTTGCTCTTGAACCTTCCGGAATTCCGTTTAAGTATTTATCGGTGAGCAGGCCCTGTGCCAGCGGCGAAAACGGAATGCACCCTATTCCCTCTTCTTCCAGAACATCAAGCAGCCCGTTTTCCACCCAGCGTTCGAACATGGAATAGCGTGGTTGATGGATGAGACAGGGCGTTCCAAGTTCTTTTAAAATTTGTGAAGCTTGTTTGGCCAAGTCAGCCGGGTAGTTCGAAATTCCCACATAAAGCGCTTTTCCGGAACGGACAGCGCGGTCGAGCGCCATCATCGTTTCTTCCAGCGGCGTATCGGGATCCGGTCGGTGGGAATAAAAAATATCCACATACTCAAGCCCCATTCGTTTTAAACTTTGGTCGAGACTGGCCAGGATATATTTTCGGGTCCCCCACTCTCCGTATGGCCCGGGCCACATCAAATAACCGGCTTTTGATGAAATGATTAACTCATCGCGAAAAGAGCTGAAATCCTGTTTTAAAATTTTCCCGAAATTTTCTTCTGCCGAACCCGGAGGCGGACCATAATTATTTGCCAGATCAAAATGTGTTATTCCCAAATCAAAAGCGCGGTGCAGCATTGCCCGTGCATTTTCAAAATGGTCGATTCCACCGAAATTGTGCCATAACCCCAGAGAAACAGCGGGAAGTTTTAGCCCCCACTTTCCGCAGCGGTTGTAAATCATGGTGTTGTAACGGTCTTCTTGCGGTAAATATGTCATAAAACAAAATTTTAGTTGGTGAATTTATTTTTGATTTATTCCTGAAAGTTATCTTTTTTTCAGAAGTTACCCAAACGGATAATAGATTTTTGCTGGTATTTTCGCCTTTGCAAGATAAGCTGCCCCGGTACTCACCCGGCAAACATTTGCAAAAAAATAGCGACTCCAAAACCGGCCTGAAATACACTTTATTTATCAGGACTTTGCCAAAATCAACGGGTATGAAAACCCATAGCAAGCTTTGGAAACTTATTCCGCAGCAGAGCTGCGGGGTATTATACCCTCCGATTTCA
>JAFGDX010000383.1 GCA_016931875.1 Prolixibacteraceae bacterium | reverse complement strand
GTGGTTTTTCCTTCAAAAAAGGCTTTTTCAATGCTGCATTTCAGGATGCCTTTTTCGTCGTAAAATGAATAGGCACACTGGCGGTTGTCAACAAGTGGGGTAACAAGGTCGCCATCGCTGTCGATCACTGAGAAACCCTGTTTTTTTATCTCTTTGATGTGTTTTTTAGGAAGATAATCCTGAAATCTTTCAAAATCTTGTTCAATAGTTTCGGCCTCCTCTTTGGTAAGCGGAGCTCCCGAATCACCTTCAATGCAGCAGGCTCCCTTGCATTTCAGAAGGTCGCAGAGGAAATGTTTTTCAAAAACATCGAGGCTTATTATGGTACGTCCGATTTCTATCATTTTGCAGGCAGATAATTATTCCCCACAAGGCGGGAAATCCTTGCCAGCGGATTCCGCGCCTTGTCAGGAATAAAAATAGTATTATTGTTTAATCAAAACCCTGCCGGTCATTTCTTTTGGAATTTCCAATCCCATAACCGATAGCAGGGTAGGAGCAACATCTGCAAGAATTCCGTTTTCAATTTGGATACCCTTTTTGTCGCTGATAAAGATACAGGGCACCGGGTTCAGCGAGTGTGCTGTATTTTCCGAACCGTCAGGATTTATGGCATTGTCTGCATTTCCGTGGTCTGCAATAATAAGCACATTATAACCACCTTCGAGGGCGGCTTCCACAACCTCTTTCGCACACTGGTCTACGGCTGTAATTGCTTTGTAAATGGCATCGTAAACCCCGGTATGCCCAACCATATCTCCGTTGGCAAAGTTAAGACACACAAAATGTGCTTCTCCGTTTCTCAGCTTGGGCACAATGGCATCTTTGATTTTCGGTGCCGACATTTCAGGTTGTAAATCGTAGGTAGGAACTTTGGGCGATTGAATCAGTATCCGGCTTTCTCCCGGAAATTCTTCCTCGCGGCCTCCGCTGAAAAAGAAAGTAACGTGTGCGTACTTTTCAGTTTCGGCAATGCGTATCTGTTTTAGTCCGGCTTTGGAAACTACTTCGCCCATGGTGTTGGTCACATTTTCCTTGTCGAAAATAACGTTGATTCCTTTAAAATCGGCTTTGTAGCTGGTCATGGTGTACCATTGCAAATTCATGGTGTGCATGCCGTATTCGGGCAAATCCTGCTGCGTAAATGCAATGGTGGTCTGACGCAGGCGGTCGGTGCGGAAGTTAAAGCAAATAACCACATCGCCTTCTTCAATTTTGGCAACCGGTTCATCGTTTTCGTCCACCATTACAATGGGTTTCATAAATTCGTCGGTTACGCCGTTGTTGTACGATGCCTGGATGGAAGCCAGAATATTTGTCGATTTTTCACCCTTTCCCTGTGTATATAAATCGTAGGCCAGTTTTAGCCTTTCCCAGTTTTTGTCGCGGTCCATTCCGTAATAGCGGCCAATCAGCGAAGCAAATCTGGCATTGGTTGTTTTCAGTGCTTCCAGATCGGTTTCAACAAAACCATATCCTGAACGGGGGTCGGTGTCTCGTCCGTCGGTTAATCCGTGTATAAAAATATCTTTCAGTCCCATGTCGGTGGCTATTTGTGCCAGCGCTACCATGTGCGAGCTCAATGCATGCACTCCGCCGGGGCCGATTAATCCGATAAGGTGAACTTTTTTATTGTTGGCCTGGGCATGAGTATATGCTTTTATGATTTGCGGATTCAGCCACAACGATTTGTCGCGAATGGCCTTTGTAATTTTTACCATGTCCTGGTACAGTACACGGCCGGCGCCAATGTTCAGGTGGCCCACTTCTGAATTCCCCATCTGTCCGTCGGGAAGGCCTACATTTTCACCGGAGGTGAGCAACTGTGAATTCGGGTATTTTTCTTTTGCTTCGTCCATAAACGGAGTCGGGGCGTTTGCAATGATATCGCTTTTCGAACCGTCGCCAATTCCCCATCCGTCGAGGATCATCAGTAATGTTTTTTGTATTTCAGCCATAATATGTATTGTTTGTTTATATCGTTGAAAAAGAACAGACAAAAGTATCTTTTTTCCTTCCAAATAGAAAATAACCCACCGCAGAAAGAAATGATTTAACAAATTTTTTCGGGAATTCGTTTATTTTATTGCGAGGGAACTTCATCCTGTTCCAAAACAAGAGGGGCGTTTTTATTCGTGAAACACAGATTTCAGGAGTGAGCGAACTGAAATTTGTTAGTCGAACAATCCCGATGAAATCGGAGGGTATCATACCCGCAGCTCTGCTGCGGAATAAGTTTCCACAGCTTGCTTTGGGGTTTCATACCCGTTGGTTTTTACAGGCGGTTGTTTACAATGTTGTTGTACATGGAGCCAAATTGTATACGAACTCCCACACCTGCCCTTACTTCAAACGTGGAAGGCAGCTGAACTTTATTCAACAGGATATCTTCGAGCGAAACATCGCCTTTGGCCAGGTAAATCTGGTCGTGAATATTTTCAACTCTGAAATCGAAGTTGACAGAAAACCCCCGGACAATACGAACCGATAAATCGGAATCAAAAGTAATTCTGTTTTTGCTGAAATCGTGAAGAAAGTTCGACGCATCCAGTCCGGCACGAATTTCTCCCCAGGTTTGAACAATCTGAAGATCAAGCCGCAGAGTTTGTTCCCACAAGCCTTCGCGGAATTTTCCGTAGATGGTTTCCTCGTAATATTTTTTCCATTCGGGCCCAATATAATAGGCAATGGTAAACACTTTCCGGTCGGAAATATCCCAGGGGAAAATGTTGTATTCAATAGCAGGTTTGGCTGATATGGAATACAAAAGGTTGCTGTAATTGCTGTTGGAATACCCCAGGAAAGC
>JAFGDX010000382.1 GCA_016931875.1 Prolixibacteraceae bacterium | reverse complement strand
TGGTATCAGAATTTCTTTTCGGATAATGATGGAAAAAACCGCGAGAATTCCACCCAATGCAAGGCTTCCGGTATCGCCCATAAACACCTGTGCCGGATAGGAATTGTACCATAAAAACCCCACCGTCGCCCCAATAAAAGCGGCGATAAAAATGGTCAGTTCTCCAATGTTGGGGATGTACATAATATTCAGGTAATCGGCGTAAATAATATTACCACTCACATAGGCCAGAATTCCGAGAGTTACCCCGCTAATGGCCGAAGTGCCCGATGCCAGCCCGTCGATTCCATCGGTTAAATTAGCGGCATTTGAAACCGCAGTAATAATAAATATAATAACAAGGGCGTAAACAACCCATTTCAACCACGATGCAGCATCGCCGGCAAATGAAACCAGCCATTCATAATCAAATTCATTTTTTTTAATAAACGGAATAGTGGTTATGGTTGATTTTACATCTTCGGTAACATACTGAATTTGTTGTTCACCGGTTTCCGCATCGATTACAATTTGCTGTAAATCTTCACCTTTGGCATCCTGCACATTCTGCCTTACCACCACCTCGTTGCTAAAAAAAAGTATGGCAGCCACAAATAGCCCCAGACTAATCTGCCCAAGAATCTTAAACTTTCCGGCCAGTCCTTTTTTATTTTTGAGAAAAACCTTGATGTAATCGTCGATAAAACCTATCAACCCAAGAAACGCTGTGGTTGTGAGCATTAAAAGAATGTACACATTATCGAGGCGGGCAAAAAGCAGTGTTGGAATGATGATAGCCGAAAGAATTATAATTCCTCCCATAGTGGGGGTTCCTTTTTTTTGCATTTGTCCTTCCAGGCCCAAATCACGAATTTCCTCTCCAATTTGTTTTCGTTGCAGCAGGCGGATTATTTTTTTTCCGAAGGCCGTTGTAATTATCAGCGACAAAATAATTGCAGCACCCGAGCGGAATGAAATATACTGAAACATCCCCACGCCGGGTAAATCAAACTGTTCTAATAATTCATACAAATAATAGAGCATAACTTTGCTTTAATCTTCCAATCCAAAAAATTCTTTTACTACTTCCTTGTCGTCAAAATGATGTTTTACACCATTTATTTCCTGGTAATTTTCATGGCCCTTTCCGGCAATCAGAATAATATCGCCGGGGCGGGCAATCATCACCGCGGTTTTTATTGCTTCCTTTCGGTTTTCAATGGATATAACCCTGTTTTTATATTGTGGCGCCACCCCTGCTTCCATGTCTTTTATGATGTCTGCCGGATATTCTGTTCTCGGATTATCGGAGGTCAGAATTACTTTGTCGCTGGCCAGCAATGCTTCTTTCGCCATTTCGGGCCGTTTGGTTTTATCGCGGTCGCCGCCGGCGCCCACCACCGTAATTACCTGCTCGTTGCGTGTGCGTATTTCGGCAATGGCCTGAAGCACGTTTTTTAGAGCGTCGGGGGTGTGTGCATAATCCACAATGGCCAGTTTTCCATCGGCACTTCTTATTGATTCAAACCTGCCGGCTACCGGCTGAAGGTTGCTGATTTCAGTAAGCACCTCATCCGTATTTTGTTTCAGACTGACTGCCGCAGAATACACCGCCAGCAAATTGGAGGCATTAAATTTTCCTACAAAACGGGTCCATATTTCATGACCATCCATATTCAGCAACATGCCATCAAAATGATTCTCCAAAACTTTGCAGCGGTAGTCAGCCATCCGGCCAACAGAAAAAGTCAGTTTCCGGGCTTTTGTATTCTGAAGCATCACAAGTCCGTTTTTATCGTCGAGATTTGTAATTGCAAATGCTTCTTCAGGCAAATCATCAAAAAATGCTTTTTTGGCTTTTATATATTCTGAAAATGTTTTGTGATAATCGAGATGATCGTGCGTAATATTGGTAAAAATTCCGCCGGCAAAGGTAATTCCTGCAATACGTTGCTGATGAATGGCGTGCGAACTCACTTCCATAAAACAAAATTCACAGCCTTCCTGTACCATTTCAGCCATTAATTTCTGAATTTTCAATGCATCGGGTGTGGTGTGTGAAGCGGTTTCTTCCCTCTCGTTTATTTTATACGAAATGGTTGAAATAAGGCCTGCTCTGTACCCCAGCTTTCTGAACAATTTAAAAAGAAGTGTTGCAATACTGGTCTTTCCGTTGGTACCGGTAACGCCAATCACCTTCATTTTCAGGGAAGGCGAATGATAAAATGCCGAAGCCAGCTGGCCTAAAACAGCGTTTGAATTTTCTATTTTCAGATAAGTAACCCCGTTGTTTTTTTCAGAAGGAATTTCCTCACAAACAATTGTTCCTGCTCCTTTTTCAACAGCGGAAGAAATAAATTTATGCCCGTCAACGTGAACACCACGCTGTGCAACAAAAACTGAATCGTTCTCCACCTTTCGTGAATCGAACTCAATTCCTGAAACTTCGCGGTTTAAAGTTCCAAAAACTTCCAAACAATTAATATTTTGAACTAACTTTTCTAATTTCATTTCAACTCAGTGTAAGATATACCGTCTGCCCCACCCTGCATTTTGTTCCCGGGTTCAGCGACTGAACTTTTACTTTACCAACTCCACTCACTTTTACATTCAAGCCTGCATTTTCGAGCAAGAAAATGGCATCGCTAACGCCCATTCCCCGCACATCGGGAACAATTCCCGGAGTTATATTGTCATCGGCTAAAACAATATGGCCGCCTTCGGTTTTTACCGAAGCCAGCTCGGTTTGAGGCGCGCCTTTTATATTCTCAATTTCAAGTTCTTCGGCCACGCGTAAAATGTGTTCCGATTTTCCTTTTTTCACATCCGGAAGTTTTATTGCCCCGCCCGGCTCTTCATCGGGTATATTTTCCATTAAAATTTGCGAAGCGTACACTTTTTCGGCAATTTCCTTGAAAACGGGACCTGCCACAGAACCGCCGTAATATGCACCTTTCGGATTATTGAAAGTAACGATCATGGAATATTTTGGATTGTCGGCCGGGAAATAACCTGCAAAAGAAGCCAGGTACATTCCTTTTTGGTAACCGCCAACTCCCGCAATCTGCGCAGTACCGGTTTTTCCGGCCAGTTTGAAATAGGGGTTTTGCAACGAGCGCCCTGTTCCGGTTTCGCAAACTCCTTCCAGCATTTTTTGCGCCTTCCCCAATGTTTCTTTTGAAACAATCATGGGGTTCAGAATTTCCGGGGTAAATTCTTTTACCAGCGCCCCGTTGTCGCGAATTTCTTTCACCAGCCGCGGTTTTACCATCTTCCCGTTATTGGCCACCGCATTGTAAAACGCCAGAATCTGAAGCGGCGTCATTTTTGTCTCATATCCGTACGACATCCAGGCCAATGTTGTGCCCCACCAATCTTTGTCGCCGGGGTATTTAAACAGGGGCTGGCCTTCTCCTTTTAACTCAATTCCCAGTGGTTTATTTACCCCAAAATTGTACACCCTGTCGACATATTTTTTAGGATTGTTCTCGTAACACGATGTGATAATTTTGGCAACGCCAACATTCGACGATTTTTCAAAAATCTGTTTCACCGTCATTTTTCCATGCCCGCCATAACGCCAGTCGCTGTCGTAAATGGTTCGGTCTTTGTATTTCCAGACTCCGCTTCCGGTATCAAAAACATCGCTGGTATCCACAAGGCCGTCTTCCATGGCCACCATCAGCGAAATAAGTTTGAATGTGGAGCCCGGTTCGTAACATCCGGCATGTCCGAGTGCATAGTTGTAATTTTCGTAATAATCGCCGTTTTCAAGGCCAAGGTTGGCTACTGCTTTAATCTCGCCGGTTTCCACTTCCATAAGAATGGCCGTTGCCCAGTCGGAATTGGTTTCTTTTAACTGCCGGTACAGAGCGCTTTCGGCAATGTCCTGCAATTTCACATTGAGTGTGGTAATAACATCCATTCCGTCACGCGGGTCAATTTCAGTCCGGGTTACCCACCTGCCCGACAGGTTTTGTTTGTAACTGATTCCGTTTTCACCTTTCAGGTATTGTTCATATGCACCCTCCAAACCGGTATACCCGATGTTTCCGTGCACCCCGCCATAAGCTCCTTTATTCAAACCTCCAATGGTACGGTAAGCCAGAATGCCCAGGGGAGTAATTCTTTTATTTTCCTGTTCAATAATCATTCCGCCACCAAAACGGCCCCTGCGCAGAATGGGGAATTTTTTGATTTCCTGAAGTTCGGCGTAATCAATTTTTCGGGGGGTGAGCATAAAACCCCGGTTGCCGCTGCGATAGGCTTCATTTAACCTGCGGTTGTATTCCTTGCGGGAGGCATCGCCAAAAAAACCGGAGAGGTAAAAGGCGAGTGAATCGCTTTCTTCGGCATACACACGTTTTACTCCTTCGGCGGCAAGGTCGATTCTTACATAGTAGCCGGGAACGGAAGTAGCCAAAACGCTGCCATCATCGGCACAGATATTTCCGCGGTTGGGCTCAACAATCACCGTATTTTCGCTTAAATTTTTGGCAATTTGTTCCCAACGGTCATTTTTAATTTGCTGAACGGAAATCATTTTAAAAACAACCACTATTCCAAACAAAAGCAATACAAAATAAACGATTGCCAATCGTGATATTACAGACCTGCGAATCCCCATTTCTTCTATTCCTCTTTAACTATCAATTTTTTTGGCGGAGTCAGCGGTTCCTGTAAACCAATTCCCGCGTCTTCCACTTTTTTGAACACTTCCGAAGGACGGCTTGCATCCATTAATTTTGCCGATAGTGTTATCGACTCGGAACGCAGCTCGTCGAGGGTGTCCTGCAAAACTTCAATTTGCCGGATGGTACGCTCCGACCAGTTCCGGTTGGTTATCAACATGATTCCAAGAGCCGCCAGGAAGAACAGAAACGGAAGCTGCCGGGTAACCCGTTCATCGGTAAGAATTGTTCCGCCGATAAACGATTTCATTCCGCCTTTCTTTTTGTTATTTTTTACTTTTTCTTCCATGTTATATTTTTTCTGCAATCCTGAGCTTTGCACTTCGCGAGCGTGTGTTCCTCTCCATTTCTTCTGTTTCGGGTGTGATTATTTTCCGGTTTACCAAACGAAAAGGTGTATTCACATTCCCGTAAAAATCCTTTTTTACTTTTCCTTCAAAATTCCCGGTTTTCATAAAATTCTTACAGAGCCGGTCTTCCAGGCTGTGGTAGGTAATAATTACCAGTCGGCCACCAGGTTTTAAAACATCGAGCGCTGCTGCAAGAAATTCTTTCAGAGCATCCATTTCATCATTCACCTCAATTCGTAATGCCTGAAAAACCTGCGCCAGGTATTTATTCTCGCTTGCCCGCGGGGCCGATTTTACTGCCACATTTTTCAACTGTGTAGTTGTTTCAATTTTCCCGGCACTTCGGGTTTTCACAATTTCGGAAACCAAACGGGGAGCATTTTGAATTTCGCCGTACAAGCGGAAAACGGAAATCAGCTGTTCCGCAGGATATTCATTTAAAACCTGCGCGGCATTTTTTACGGCATTTTGATTCATGCGCATATCCAGTCTGCCTTCAAAACGAAATGAAAATCCACGTTCAGGAACATCAAAATCGTGTGATGAAACCCCCAAATCGGCAAAAACCGAATCTACCTTTTCAATCTCATAAAACCGGAGAAAGTGTTTCAGATACCGAAAGTTGTGCCTGATAAAAAAAAGCCGGTTATCTGGAAAAGCATTCCCGGCCGCATCTTCATCCTGATCAAACGCAAACAATCTTCCTCCCCCCAATGCCTGAAGAATTAACCGGGAGTGACCGCCGCCGCCAAAAGTAGCATCAACAACATCATC
>JAFGDX010000381.1 GCA_016931875.1 Prolixibacteraceae bacterium | reverse complement strand
TTTTCGCCCGGTAAAAACCAAAAAACAGCCCGAAAAAACAACTTTGCAAAAAATAATAACACCTTCGTAAAACCAAAACAACGCAGGATTGTTATAAAAACATCTCTGGAACTGTGTGTGGAATAAATACCCAAGAAAAACAAAAATTGAAAAACGTTAAAGCTGCTTCAACCAGGAATGGATATTTGAAGAAAGATAAATACGATGAAAGTAATTCCTAAGGTTGAAATTTCAAACGGACTGATGATGCCCGCAATGCTGATGGGCACATTTCAGCACACCGCCTTCCGGCAGTTAAATAAAGTGGTACGAACAGGAATTGAACACGGATTTACCGGTTTCGATACCGCGTATGCCTATGGCAACGAAGCCCATTTGGGGCAAATCATTAACGAATGCATCCGCAAGGATTCGATGCAGCGTGATGATTTTTTTATCACCGATAAAATCGATATCTGGCAAATGCAGCAAACCAACGGCGATGTCACCCAAAAAGTGGAGGACGCCCTGCAACTGCTCAACACACCCTACATCGATCTGTTGCTTATCCACTGGCCGCTACCCGGCTACTTTGTGAAAACATGGGAAAGCCTCATTCGTGTTTTCGAACAGGGAAAAGCCAAGTCCATCGGTATTTCAAATGTGCATATGCGCCACCTTTCACAACTGACTGAAACCACCGGGTTTATGCCGCATGTCATTCAAAACGAACGACACCCCTTGCGTTCCGATAATGAAGTTTTTAACTTCTGCAAATCAGGCAACATTGTTTTTCAGGCATACTCCCCCGTGTGCCGCATGGTGGAACCCCTGGCCGCATCCATGGAACTGAATACCCTTGCCGCAAAATACGAAAAAACCGTCGGACAGATTATTCTGCGGTGGCACGTTCAAACCGGTTCCGTTCCGGTGTTTATGACCCAAAAAACAACACGAATAAAAGAGTATGCAGGCGTTTTTGGGTTTACACTGACCAGCCGCGAGGTGGATGCCATCTCGGCTCTTGACATCAATTATAAAATGACACCTGAATCAGTAGTTTGTCCCGGATTTTAAAAGAAAGAACCATGCTCAGAAACAAAAAAATTATATTCACAATTCCTCTCCTTGCCTCTTTTTTTCTCATTGTTGCAGCCCTGTATACCATTACTTTGGCAACGGTGGTTACACTGGCAACCTCACTGCTCATTGGCCTGTTTTTTAAACTCAACAACAGCATTACGGACGATACCCGGCTTACTGATTTTTTTATCGACACACGCCGGAACTTTGATTTTCTCCTTCTGGGTTCTACCGTTTTCTGGAAAGCCATCGATGAAAACAAATTCAACCGCAACGGAGTAAACAAAATCAAATCATATGCTTTTTACCAGCGAAGCCTTTATGCCGATTTTTTCATCCTCCAGCGGATGTTCAGTTATCTCCGCAACGAGGGCACGGTAATTATTACCCTCGATTTGGACGACCCAAAACAGTACGCCACCGAAAAACTGACCTATGCCGATTACCGGATCTTGCATCCCCTGACACGGGAAAACCTCCGGTTTTCAATTTCTTCCCTGCAAAGCAATTACCCCCTGCTGTTCTTTCCCGCTTTTTCCATTGGCTATCTCACCGCCAAAATACAGCGGAAACTCTTTGTCCACCGGAACCTGAAAAATATTTCTCCGGGAATCACACGCACGCCCGACAACATCATCACCCTCACCCACGAGAAACTGATAACGCGCATAAACCAAATGATACAATTCTGTTCCGAACGAAATCTGAATACAAGCATCGCATGTGTGGCACGAACACCGGAAGCCATTCACATCTTCCGCGAACTCAGCGACCGCCTAAAGGCGCTGCATCCCGGGGTAAACGTCTCTCTGGTGAACCGGTACAGCGATTTTAACCGGCTTGTCAATCCTGCACCTGTAAAAAAAACCGAAGCAAAAAAAACACACTACCGAAAAGTATTGCTTAACTTCTGTCTTCTGGCCGGTTACGAATTTTTACCCGCTGCCCTGGCCATTTAACCGGGGACAGAAAAAACCGGAAAATAAAAGTGTGAGTGGGTTAGTCGTGAGTAAGGAGTCGTGAGTAGTGAGTCATTAGTAGTTAGTATTTATCCCTGCAAAGTAAATATCAAGTATTCCAAACAATTTACGAAGCACTGGCCAAAAAAGTCTTGTGGCTCGTGGCTCGCAGCTCGCAGCTCGAAGCTCCCCTCCCTGTCATTCCAACGAGCATCAAGGAGGAATCTCACCCGGAGAACCACCGAAGTCGTTAGTAGTTAGATTTATCCCGGCAATTTGTATAAATGACATTTCAAATAAATTACGAAGCACACGTCACAAAAAGTCTTGTGGCTTGCAGCTTGCATCCAATGTCTTGCATCCCGTGCCATGCAGCTTGCAATTCATTGATCACCTCTTCACAACCCCCGCTGGCACATGATTGTCACATGATAGACCTTATCACCTAATTCAAAATTCTCTCAACTGAATCACAAATGTGAATTGTGCAATTTGGTATTTTCATATACCTTTGATAAAAATAATAAACCATGAAAAGCATAATAATTACACCGAAAAGCAAAAAAGCAGGAATATTTCTAAAAAAACTTCTTTCGAAGCTTAACGATGTAAAAAGCATTGAAATCGTTGAAGAAGAAAAAGAAGCACCTTTTGTTTTTTTATCTGAAAGCTCTCTTGAAAAGGAATGGAATAGTGAAGAAGATAATATTTGGGATGCATGGGCTTCTGAAAAACTAAAAAGTTAAGAATGAATTTCGAAAAAGGAGATATTGTTATAATTCCAGTTCCATTCACGAATAACCAGGGATACAAACTCCGACCGGCTGTTGTTATTTCTAACGATACGGTTCACAGAACCGGCGATGTGATGATTGTTCAGGTCACTTCCAAGTTAAAGCCGGATAACCTTAGTATTGCTATTACAAACGACAATGTTACTGAAGATTTACCCGTAAAAAGCTATATTCGTGTGCATAAAATATTTGTTCTTGAGCAACAATTAATCAAAGGAAAAGTATCGAGCCTTAAAATGGATAAATACAAGGAGCTAATTAAAAGGATTAACCAGATAATTGAATAGTTCAATGATCAAATCTCTCCCGGAGAACCACCAGAGTCGCGAGTCGTGAGTAGTTAGATTTTATCCCTGCAATTTGCATAAATAATATTCCAAACAAATTCCAAACCACAGAGATAAAAAATAGTAACCTGCACGAATCACCTTCAGGACTGGCCTAAGCCGGTGAGCCAAAAAACAAGAGAAGACAGCGTTAAAAAATCTTTTCTGTCTGACCCCGACAGCGTCGG
>JAFGDX010000380.1 GCA_016931875.1 Prolixibacteraceae bacterium | reverse complement strand
TTAAAAACCAATTTGCCTTCGTAATTTCAAAAAAAAAGCCCCGGAAAACTCCGGAGCTTCTGCCTATGAATATTGACAAGACTACCTATTCAAAATAAGTTGTTTGACAATTGTTTTTTCATTATTTAGCAACAACCGACAGAAATACACCCCCGGTGCGGAAAACATTCCGTTTCCGGTCGTTCCATCCCAGCTAACGGTATGAATACCTTCTGATTTCTTTTCGTGTAGCAGAACTTTTACTTGTTGCCCGTACAAATTGTAAATGGCCAGATTTACATCAGACATTTCTGAAAGTTCAAATGATATTTGAGTTGAGGTGCTTAACGGATTCGGATAAACAATTAACATTTCATTTTCCTCAATTTCTATATCATTTACAAATGTTTCACTTTCTTTCTGTTTTACAACAATGGTGCTGAAATGTTCGATTGCTGCATAAATTTTATTTTTGACAGTATCAACAGCCAACTTTTCTGTTCCATCGGTAACAAAACCTGTATTTTCAGCAAAAAATACATCCAGGTTTTCCGGGTTTACTCCCAAAGAATCCAGCAGTCCGTGTTTAAACACCATGCTCATTCTCAACGGAATATTAAAATAATAGGGCTCAACAATTGAGTCACTACCTACTGGAATAACGTTAAATTTAACCCCGGTAATAATTTCATCGCTAAATTCAACTTCCACGCTATCTTCATCAACATCGGCATATTCTCCGGGAATAAACATGTAAATCACAATGTCTTCATCAATACATCCAAAGGGGAAATGAATCATTCCGCCATTCAAAATATTTAAAGGGAAGGGCAACCCCCCAATTTTATAAGCTTCGCCTTCGCTAAATGATTTTGGAGGAAGTTCCGTTCCGTCGGGAAGTACCCGGTGCACGGTTATTGAATTCACTACCGGATCAATCAGTGAATCGACAACCAACAATTCAACCCACGCGCTAAAATTGCTGTATTCCGCCTTAATCAAAGCCAATCCGGTTTCACCGGAAAGAAACAGCAATCCTGTACTTTCGTCAATGATACCGATGGAATCTCCCAAAAGACTCCATTTTATCCCGGCTCCTTCATGTTTATTCCCGTTGGTTTTGTAAACTGCTTCATACTGGATTTCTGTTATTTCGCCCAAAGCAACCAAAGTATCGCCCGGCATAATTTGTATTTGATTGCTATTCCCGCTGCTTGCTTTATTTTTGTGCTCTGTAACCTCCAATTTTACCGTGTCAGCCAAATCTCCGAGCGAAGCAACCAGAATTCCTTTTCCGGGCGAACCTGCCTGAAACATATTTTGGGTGGAATCCGGGAAACTTCCCAGTTCTGCCGGCAAAACTGTCCATACATAAGCAGTATCAACCTTTTCTCCAAGCTCATTGATATAAAAAGCTGCCAACTCAACTGAATCTCCAGGAGTAACTTTTATTTTCCCCGGTACTACTTTTACCTTTGGGTAATCTACCGTGTTATCATCATTGTCTTTTGGAGTACCTGTTATTTTTAAATTCACTGAATCGTTAAGTGCACGGTACTTTGCAATAAGAATCCCTTCCCCGGGATGATTTGCTGTAAAAACTCCATTCTTGTCAACTTTACCCAGATAGCCCGGTTCTGTGCTCCATTTTATTTCTACATCCTGAACAGTCCCTGTGCTGTCAGTGTATTCGCCACTCACCAAAATTGTCTCTCCGTGAGCAAGTTCAATATCTGGCATTGTAATTACAACCGACTCCTGACTAATTGCAGAAACCGAGAAAAACAGAAAAACCAGAAAAATAATTGTTTGTTTTGAAAAGTAAAGTTTTTTCATCCTATTCCGATTTAATAATTGGTTACAAGTTACGTATAAATTCACTAAACACTTACAATTCAATGAATTTAAAGTCGAGATAAATCGCCGGTTTTCATTCTCCCGGCGAAAATGTCAGTACTTCTCTAAAAAAAGTGTATTTGGGGGTTTGTAAATCACCACATCGGTTTTATCACTGAAACAAAACCTTTCTGCATCTGCCGATACAGTCATCTTCTTTACTCAAGAAATTAAAATTATTGCGTCCTTTATATATATATATTCCGAAAAACAGGAAAAGGTAATCCCCCCAACTGAAAACGAGGCAAAGAATAAAACAGTAAACCACTGAACTGCTGCTTTCTCCACTACAAAAAAAATTACAACTACTTCAAATAAATTGTTTTACCGGTTTTGGCTGATTCGCGGGCGGCATCGAGTATTTTTACCACTTCCAGGTTGTTTTTCAGTGAATAAAGTCCATATTCAGGTTGAACAATTTTTTTGCGAATCACATCGGCAAAATAGGAAAACGGGTCGTCATAAACCGGAATATCGTTTGCTGTAACCTTCATTTCTTCCGCTGTTTCCATCCCTCCGTTTCTGATTCTCATATCCGATTTGTTCAGCGCATAAATATACCCTTCGTCTCCGTAAATCTCCATGTCTTTCCGGCTCACCGGCCAGTTCCACGAGGCCTGGATAATACACTGCGATTCGGGGTAGGAAACGATGATGGTTGCCTCATCATCAACCTTTGGGTAAACCAGGGGTTTAAACTGCCGCGTAACTGCGGTAACCGACACCGCTTTTTGCCCGTTTGTGAGAGCAGTCATTAAATTGGCGCCGTAACAGCCAAAGTCAATAAGTGCGCCGCCGCCGTTTAAAACCGGGTCGGTCAGCCACTCAAGAAAAAACGGATCGCACCCGATTTCTTTTGGCCCCTGGTGTCCGTCGTGAATAACCACCTTTCTCAGTTTCCCGACAAACCCGTCTTTATGAACCATTTTTAACGACTGTGCCGTGGTTGGGTACCACGAAGTTTCGTAATCGGTCAGTAAAAAGATGTGATGTTTTTCCGCCAGTTCAGCCATACGTTTGGCGTGTTCCATACTTACGGCGAGCGGTTTTTCCACCATTACATGAATACCGCGCGGCGCACAGGCTTCCACAACGGAGAGATGATCGAAAATGGAACCAAATGCAACCACGGCCTCGGGCTTTACCTCATCCAGCATTTTTTCAAGATTGTGGTAAATGATTTCCGGGGCCAGGTCGTATCTAACTTTTACATTCTGAGTTAACACCCTGCTGGTATCAAAAACACCCGCCAGTTCAAAATCGCCTTTATCGGGCCGGCCCAGAATAAACGAAATGTGGCCGTGAGACATTCCTGCCACCGCCAGGCGAATGGGTTTATTTTCTTCCGACAGGACAGAATTTGCAATAAAAAATGTAAGAACAAAAACAAGGGTCATTTTAAGCCTTTTGATTTTCATAATTGTTTTTTTAGCTGGTTTACCGGATATCATTTTTTAGAAAACTTTCTGAAATGAAATTTACAACATTTCGAAATCATGTAACAAATGGAAGTACAAGGAGTTCAACCCAAAATGGAATTCACCTCAAGTACTTAATTGTTTTCCCTTAAGTACTTA
>JAFGDX010000379.1 GCA_016931875.1 Prolixibacteraceae bacterium | reverse complement strand
GAAGGGAAAGTGGTTTACACACAACAGGTTCCCGAAATTGTTGACGAACCCGATTACGATAAAGCTCTGGCAGCGGTAAAGTAGAAAAATAAAGCGGTGTTAATTTCCCCTTACGCTCACCGGTTATTATACCCAATATTTTTGAATTGTTATGCAACCTTTATTTTCAAACAAAGGTTTGTAATGATTGTTATGTAGTATTTAGATAAAAAAGGAACAGGTCGTGAGGTTTCCCCGGTTTGTTCAGTATAAAAACAATTGAATATGATAAAGCATAAATTATTGGTGTTTGCTGGGGGAATGGTAACCGGAATTGCACTTGTTTTTCTTACAGTACTGGTTGTTTTGCCTGGTAAAATGTTTGTTGTAAACGAAAGTAAACTTGGTTTTGAAGAAACATTAAAAACCATTGAAAAATCGGCAGCTGAAAATGGCTGGAGCATTCCGCACCAGTATAATTTGCAGGCCACGATGAAAAAAAATGGTTTTGAAGTTCAGCCCGTAAAAGTAATTTCGCTTTGCAAACCTGAACATGCCTTCCGGATTTTGGACGGAAACAACCATAGAATGGTTGCCGCATTGATGCCTTGCAGGGTGGCTGTTTACGAGAAGGAAGGAAAAACCTTTGTTTCGATGCTAAACGCCGGATTTTTTTCAAAATTTTTGGGAAATGAAGTGAGCGAAGTAATGAATGCGGCTTCAAAAGAAAATAGTATGATTTTGGAACCTGTAATAAAAAAGTGAAATGAAAAAAGTATTGTTGGTATTTATTGTTCTGGCATTTGTGGCATGCCAGTCGGGGAATAGTAAAAAAACAACCGGACAAGCGCCCGAAACAACGGCTGAACTGGTGGAAACAACCATAAATGTTGGCGGCATGCATTGCGACATGTGCGTGGCCTCAATTGAAAAAGGGATAAATGAACTGGAAGGAATCAGCTTTGTAAAAGCCAGTCTGGACGATTCGACAGCCGTTGTAAAATTTGATGCCTCCAAAACCGATTTGATACAAATTGAAAAAGCCATTGAAAAACGCGGTTATTCCATAAAAGAGGGAATGTAGTTTCTGCGTCCGGTTCGCTGTTTACGTTCATAATTCTGTTTTCATCCTGGTTTTTCGGCACTTGGCAGAAAATATAGTTGGCATACTAATTGTTTTGCCTATTTTCGGCAATGCCGGTTGATTAAACAATTTTATCAGAAAACAATGAGTCAGAACGTTAACAAGAGCAATTCAATTACAAACAGTAAAAGTTCGGTTTGGAATGTAGAAGTGGGAGTTTTATCTCAGATTGAGAATCAACCCCACAAATTGATAGTGGAAACTAAATTTTGGAAATTCAAAATTATTTTGAACTAATAAAAAAAGCATCGATGAATTCATCGATGCTTTTTTTATTCTTAGGCAACAATTAATACTCGTCCCAGCTTTTTATGGTAATATCTTCAATTTTGTATTTGCAAATTCCATAGATAAATGCACTTGCCACCCGGGCATTGGTAATCAGCGGAATATTAAAATCGATGGCGTGTCTCCGGATCTGGTAGCCGTTTTTTAATTCCCTTTTTGTATAGTTTTTCGGAATATTTACCACCAAATCAATTTTCTTTTCTTTTAAATACTCAATGGTATTTGGGTGCCGGTCCTCCTCGTCGGGCCAGTGAAGCAGCGTGTTTTCAATCCCGTTATCCTGAAAAAACCGGTGTGTACCTTCTGTTGCAAAAATGGAATAGCCTTTTTCCTTTAGCATTTTAGCACTTTGCAGCAGTTCAATTTTCCCTCTCGACGGGCCGGAAGAAATTAAAATGTTTTTCTTTGGGAAATTGTATCCTACAGAAAGCATGGCTTTCAGGATGGCTTCGTAATACGATTCCCCAATACATCCTACTTCGCCGGTGGAAGCCATGTCAACTCCCAGAACCGGGTCGGCATTTAACAGCCTGGCAAACGAAAACTGCGGCGCTTTCACACCCACATAATCCAGTTCAAACGACGATTTGTCGGGTTTTGGAACATCAATTCCCAGCATCACTTTTGTGGCAATTTCAATCAGGTTCAGTTTCATTACCTTTGAAACAAACGGGAAACTTCGCGATGCACGCAGGTTACACTCAATAACTTTTATATCATTGTCTTTTGCCAGAAACTGCATATTGAACGGGCCGGTAATCTCGAGTCCCTGCGCAATCTGGCGTGCAATTCGTTTAATTCGGCGAATGGTTTCCACATACAGTTTTTGAGGTGGAAAAACAATGGTGGCATCGCCGGAATGAACTCCTGCAAATTCCACGTGTTCCGAAATGGCATAGGCAATGATTTCGCCCTTGCTGGCCACTGCATCAATTTCAATTTCTTTGGCCTGTTCAATAAATTCAGTTACAACAACAGGGTGCTCTTTTGAAACGTTGGCCGCCATTTCCAGGAAGTGTTCCAGCTGGTCGGGGTTGGAAACCACATTCATGGCCGCACCCGAGAGAACGTATGATGGCCGGATGAGAACCGGGTAGCCCACTTCGTCAACAAATTTGTGTATCTCTTCTATTGTTGAAAGCCTGGCCCAGCGGGGTTGGTCAACCTTTAGTTTATCCAAAAGCGACGAGAATTTTTCACGATCTTCCGCATTGTCGATTTTTAGCGGAGAGGTTCCCAAAACCGGCACATTCTGGCCGTGTAATTTCATGGCAAGGTTGTTTGGTATTTGCCCGCCCATGGATACCACAACGCCAAAAGGATTCTCCAGATCAAATACATCCAGAACCCGTTCAAATGTCAGTTCATCAAAATACAAGCGGTCGCAGGTGTCGTAGTCGGTACTCACGGTTTCCGGGTTGTAATTGATCATCACCGAGCGGTAATTCTCCTTTTTTATGGTTTCTATGGCATTTACGCTACACCAGTCAAATTCAACCGAGCTGCCAATCCGGTATGCACCTGAACCAAGAACGATAACCGATTTGTTGTCGTTAAAAAATTCGATGTCGTGTTCACTTCCGTTATGCGTGAGGTACAAATAGTTGGTTTGGGCAGGGTATTCGCCCGCCAGTGTATCGATTTGTTTTACTACCGGGACAATGCCGTTTGCTTTTCGGTAGGCACGAACTTTCAGTAAATCTTCATGAATATTTTTATTCGCACTGCTCAACACCAGCCGGGCAATCTGAAAATCGGAAAATCCGGCCTGCTTGGCAATTTTTAACAAATCAACCGGTAAATCTTCCAGTTTGTCAACTTTTAATAATTCCTTTTTTATCAGGTGAATGTTTTTTAGTTTATGCAGAAACCAACGGTCGATTTTGGTTTTGTCGTAAATATCGTCGATTGAATAGTCTTTGTTAAAGGCTTCGGCAATAGCAAAAATCCTTCTGTCGGTAGGATTTGAGAGTTCTTCTTCAATTTCGCGAATGTTAATTTCATCCTTGTTTCCAACAAAACCGTGCATGCCCAGGCCCACCATCCGAATTCCTTTTTGAATGGCTTCTTC
>JAFGDX010000042.1 GCA_016931875.1 Prolixibacteraceae bacterium | reverse complement strand
TTTGGAATCAACCACATGCTTACCGGCGGCATTCTGGCCGTCCTTCTTGGATTTGTAATCATTGGCGGAATCAAACGAATTGCACAGGTGACGTCGCGTTTGGTACCCATTATGGCTTTGATTTATTTTCTTGGCGCCATTGCTGTTATTTTCTACAACTACCAAAATATTCTCCCCTCACTGTCAGCCATTTTTGGCGATGTGTTTACGGGTACGGCGGCAGCCGGAGGTTTTTTGGGTGGAAGTATAGCATTTGCCTTTAACCGGGGAGTAAACCGCGGACTGTTCTCCAACGAAGCCGGACAAGGTTCGGCGCCGATAGCCCACGCCGCAGCCCGCGCCCACGAACCGGTTTCTGAAGGCCTGGTAGCACTGCTCGAGCCGTTTATTGATACCATTATTATTTGCACGCTCACCGGGTTGGTTCTGCTTTCATCGGGGGTGTGGACAGAAAAACTGGACAACAAGTTCCAGGAAACCGACCTGGTGGTTTTGGAAGGAAACTATTCCGAAAACAATAAGCAGGATGTGGAACAACTGCACAACTACCTGGTTGGAAAAACCAATTTGCCTTTATTTAGCGGAACACTGCAGGTTTCAGATGGAAACATTGAAAACCAGCCTACCATTTTGCATGCCCGCTCGGTGGCAGAAGATATAGTGGTTTGGGTAAACAACCAACCTTACACAGGTGAAATAAACTTCAACAATGGCAACCTGATAAATTCGCAGGGAGTTACCCTCACCGGAAAATCGCTGCTGCACAGCGCCCCGCTAACCACAATTGCCTTTACACGAAGCTGGTTTGGCGACTACGGAAAATACATTGTTTCCATCGGCTTGCTGCTGTTCGCATTTTCAACCGCCATTAGCTGGTCGTATTACGGCGACCGCGCAGTAACATACCTCTGGGGATCGGGAAAAGTAATTTATTACCATATTATTTATGTCATCGGTTTTTTCCTGGCTTCGTTTACCGACACCACCATCATCTGGACATTGTCGGGAATTACCATCGCCCTGATGACGATTCCGAACCTGTTTGGAATCCTGTCGCTGGCGAAAGAAATGAAAAGAGAAGTAAAATCATTCTGGATAGAGTATGCAGCACGTTTCCCCGATGAGAAAGTACCAAAGGGATAATTTCTAACCTTCAGCAGACAGTTACGTCTGGCAAAGGAGATTGGAATATTTCGTGTTTAGACTGAATGTCAAATATAAAAATCACCTTGAAATAAAATTATTGTTTGCGCAATTAAACTAAAAACGTTCTAAATTATAAGTCTCTATAGTCTTAATTAAAAATCGGGTTAATTTTACGACTCTGTTTTAGTAAATCGAATATAATAATGAAAACCTCATGCGACCACAGGTCTCAAAAAAAGTGTGTCTTTAGATTTGATAAAAACACATTCCCACTAATAATTATTTTTCTTTTCTCTTCATATTTTGCCGGAGCCCAAGCCGATTTTCGTCCTGGATATTACATCACCTGGGAAAATGATACTGTTTATGGGTTTATTGACTACCGGGGCGAAGTCAGAAATTCCAGTTTTTGTTCTTTCAAAACAAATGAAACGTCAGAGCCAGTTCGGTTTGAGCCATCAGAAATTACGGCATACCGGTTTGCTGACAGTAAATATTACATTTCAAAAAAGTTAAATGTTAATAATGAAGAAAAGCAGGTTTTTGTAGAATTCTTACTGAATGGAATTATCAATTTATATTTTTACCGCAACTTAAATAATTACATGTATCTGATTGAAGGAGAGAACGGACGATTAGTTGAACTCACCAATGAAAAAGATACTGAATATATAGCTGGAAAGGGTGAAACTGAAAGAAAAACGAAAAAATATATCGGGCAATTAAAAGCAACTCTGGCAGATTGTAAAGAAATTCAGCAGGATATTGAAAATGTGGTTCTGGAACATGCCTCATTGATTTATATCGCCAAAGAATACCACGATTATATGTGCGACGACGAACAATGCATTATTTACGCAAAACAGGTGAAAAAAAGTAAAGTCAAAATTGCGCCGGTAATAGGTGGTGGAATTTCATCATTACATTTCGATAAAGGAGAATTTTCGAATTACAGTTTTAACAATTCTCTGTTTCCAATGGTTGGTTTACTCATTCATATTTCTTTGCCCAAATGGAATGAAAAATTATCAATGGAAATTGAAACAGATTTTTCAAAACCTGATTTTCAGGGAGCTTACATTGATGACCATTCAAGTTTTAAAACCGATTATTATAACGCGCAAATTAATGTAATTTCGTTTCAACCATCGGTAGCTCTAAAATATACATTTGGAAAAAGCAAGATAAAGCCAACTTTGGCTGCCGGAATATATTCCAATTTTTTGATTTCTCCGGATGAGAAAGTGACCAAAAAAAGCGTTCACACTGATGCTGAGTACAATTCTGAAACCAACGAAACTCCTCTTGCATCAAATGTTTTCGGAGTACTTTTACAAGCAGGATGTGATTTCGAACTTAAAAATCAAACTCTTTTTTCAAATGTAAGAATTTGCCAAACAGCATTAAAAGAAGCAGGAATTTCGACCTTTATTAATTCGGCAAACGTGAGCATTGGGATGTATCTTTCAAAAAATTAGCTAAGTTGTTGTATTGCGTTGAGTAAAACTAACTTCACCATACCTGGTGTCCGGTTATTCCTGTAATTTTAAAAGCGCTTGTTTTGCCCTTCGAATATGGTCTGAAAAAATTAGCAAAAATACAGCTAACCCGAATTATACCTTTTTCAGAAATATAAATAAAACTGATTTATTATTTTTGCGCTG
>JAFGDX010000378.1 GCA_016931875.1 Prolixibacteraceae bacterium | reverse complement strand
CCCCCCCGGCTGGTCTCCAATTAATGTTGAATGTTCAATTGGATTTCCTTCCACCTGTATTTCATCAATTTCGGCAAAACGAGGTGTAAGCGTAAACTTCTGGACAAGATTTTCAGAAACCAGTGTATCGAATACAAAATAGCCCAGATGCGAAATCCGGACATTCAATGCACTGTCAGCAGAAGCCAGGAAAGTAAAATTCCCCTGCTGATCTGCCTGAATCGCCCGGTTATTGATAAGAATGTATGAAAACGGCAGTGGCTCAAATGAACGTGCTTCCACAACCTGCCCGCTAATTCGTGTTGTTTTTGGGGGCCTGACTTCCTGAAAATCTTTCTGCGGAATGATAAGAAAAACACCACCCGAATTTTTAAACGTAAGCGGCAATCCTTTAAACAAGCCAGTCAGGGTTTCTTCTTTGGAATGAAAATTTTTATGAAGGGTAACCTCAAACTGCGACAACAAATCTTTGTCAAAAGCAAACTGAAATCCGAAATTTTCTTTTAAATGAATGAGAACCTCGTTTAACGGCGCACTTTTAACATCAATCCGGATGGTTTCAGGCTGCTGTGCAAAAACCTGAAAAGAAAAAAATACGATAAAAACTACAGGCAATCTTCCTTTCACCTATTTAACTATTTTCCAGGATCAGAAAAACATTTTCCGATTGTTTTACGAATTTAATCTGCATTGCTGTACAAACAAAATCCAGTACCTCTTCAACGTTGTATTTTTTAGGAAAATTGCCGGCAAAATTACGGCTGTCCAGTTTTTCCTGAATTTGAATGGTTACTCCGTACTGGCGTTCAATCTCGTCGATGACTTCCTTTAAAGGGGTTCCGGCAAAATAGAACCGGTTATTTTTCCAACTGATGATATTTTCAACATTATGATTTTTTTGAACAACAAACCGGCCGTTTTCGAGCGCTGCTTTCGACCCGGGCTCCAGCACCACCTGATTTTGTTTGTTTGATGCAACCCGCACACGCCCTGTTAAACAGGCAACCCGGTATTTTTCGTCGCGGGCATAAATATTGAAACTGGTGCCCAAAACTTCGGTGATGCCTTTTTTTGAAACCACACTAAAATTTTTCCCCGTTTCTACTTCAAAATAGGCTTCACCTTCCAAAAAAACCCTGCGTTCCAGACTCCATTTTAACGGGTGGTATTTTATTTTTGAATCAGCATTTAACTGAATAACAGACTCATCGGGAAGCTGAACGGTGAGATGTTCGCCGGGCAAACTAACCACGGTTTTCTGATAAGAAAAGGTTACAGCCCCTAAAGTTACAGCCAGAATAACAGCAGCCGCTGCCGCGTATTTTACCATTTTTGGGAACAACTGTATTTTTTTTCGCGCAGGCTGGTTTTGAATTTTTTCCGAAAGTTCGGCCCATACTTCCGCATCGGTTTTTTCCCAGTGAATTTTTCCGCCGGAAAAAAAAGCAGTACTTTTTTCTTCTAAATGGTTACTATGTAAATTTTTGTTATTCATTCGTAATTTAAAAAAGTGCGCAGATGTTTTAGTGCATAATTCATTCTTTTCTCCACCGTTTTTACACTTATTCCCACTATTTCTGCAATCTCTGCATATTTCAGGTTTTCGGCCCGGCTCATCAAAAAAACGGTTCGTTGTTTTTCGGGCATTTTTTCAAGCGCTTTTTTATAATTTTCTTTCAATTGTTCAAATGCCAGCTTATCTTCCGGGGTTTGCCCATCTTCATCGGAAACAAAGTGGCTGAAAAAATTAAATGAACGTTTTTCTTTTCGGTAGTGCGAAACAAATAAATCGCCGGCAATTTTATATAACAGGCTTTTGGCGGTTTCAGGATGAATGGAATGGTGTTTTTCCCAGATTTTCAGAAATGTTTCCTGGGCAATATCTGTTGCAACATCGGTGTTTCCCGAGCGGTAAAATACATATTTCCGAATGGCTGAAAAATGCATTTCAAACAGATACCTGAATTCTTCCTGAGTCAATATAGTTGATTTTCAAACAACGAATCAAAGATAGATCAGAAAATAAAAAAAAGAAAAGGCCCCGGTTATAAAAACCAGGGACTTTTTGGTTAACCTAATCCTTGTTAAACCTGCATTTTCTGATTGATAAATCTACTTCTGCTGTTTCTCCGTCCTGGGTTAAAATGGCTACATCATTACATTCCCCGTCGCCGTAATCGAGCGATGAAACCAGTTCTCCGTTGAGTGTAATTTCAACCACACCCTGCACAATGTACCGGCAATCGCGCATACGGATGAGCGGCTCCACAATTTCCTTTATATATTCATCGCCATCCGAGGTAACGGCATTGGTGTAGCCTGTAATCTGAACCATGTCGTCGTTTTGTTCGAGTTCGGTATTCATCCCTTCAATCCATTCCCATTCGCGTACCGAAGTCCGATCGATGGTTGTTCCGTCGGCCAGGGTAAAGGTGATGTCGCTGGTAAAAGTGCGGAACACATCTTCTTCCCGGGTGGTTGTTACCTGCGCTGTTCCGTTTATTAACAGCGAATCCACACCAAAATTTTCGTAGGTAACCAGTCGTGTATAATTTTCATCGGAACGGGGTCCTGAGATTTCAATAACAATTACGCCGCTTAACACTTTCCCGTTGTGCAAAACTGTGCTGTCGCCATAATCGAGCGTAATGATTTTGGGGTAACCACCGTTTTCAATTTCCATATTCAGCCGCGGACAATGATTTAATTTATACCTCAATGCGTTTGACCACCCCCAGTGTTTTCCCATACCTTTCCACTGTGATAAAATCAGTTCGGCATTGGCATAAAAATCTACTTCATAATCAATTTCGGTGGTGGCATTTTCCATGGCCACCTCGTTCATGGCAATCTGAGTTGATTTTTCTGACAGTTCCTCATTGACTAATTGAGAACCCTCGTTTTCATTCTGGCAGGAAAATAAAACCACGCTTAAAACCAGAACAGCAAATCCAACATATTTTTTCATAGCATTCAATTTTTAGTTTGTTTTCTGACTTTACTCCGCTGAAAACGAAATCGACCCTACCTAAAAAAAACAGTTTATTTTCCCAAAAAAAATCAAATCACTATAAAATACTAATATTTAGAAATTTACACCGGAAAATATTTTTTATGGATTTCCGTTTTCTTTGTTTAAAGTTTGAAGTTTTACTACTTTAGGCAGCCAAATTTTTTACAAATATGAAGGAAGGTGCGGTTGTAATTTTATTTTTTTTGATATGCTGGTTTTCAAATCCGCTGTCAGCACAACAAAATAAGTTGAATCAAAATCAACCCCGGGTGGTTATCGGAATTGTGGTTGAAAATATGCGGCCCGATTATATCCAACGCTACTGGTCGAAATTCGGGAATGATGGTTTTAAAAAACTTTACTCCAGGGGGGCGGTTTGTTCAAATGTAAACATTACGCAACACGTACAAAGTTATGCCAGTGGTACTGCCACTTTGTTCACAGGTGTAAATCCATCCATTCACGGAATAATTGGAAAAACCTGGTACAACAGACTCAAGGAAAAAGAGCAGGATTGCACCGAAGACAATTATTATTTTACTGTTGGCGCCGATTCGGAAGCAGGAAATGCTTCACCTGTGCACCTACTTTCAAACACCATTACCGATAATTTAAAAATCGTTTCTCTTGGAAAATCAAAAGTTTTTAGTGTTGCTATGAACCGCGAGTCTGCCATTTTTTCGGCCGGACACTCGGCTGACGCCGCTTACTGGTTCGATGTTGAATCGGGACGTATGATTTCAAGTTCGTTTTATGTAAGCACTTTCCCCGACTGGGTGCGTATTTTCAACAGCGAAAATCAACCGGAAATGTATAGTTTCCGAAACTGGACTACTTTGTTGCCCGAAACCTCGTACACCGAAAGTGTAGCCGATGACTACCTGCTGGAAAATGGCTATTTCGACAAATGGAATACCTTTCCTCACACAATAAGTAAATACATCAAACGCTCGGAAAATTTCAGACCCTTAAAAACCACACCGTTTGCCAATTTAATTGTGAAAGATTTTACTCT
>JAFGDX010000041.1 GCA_016931875.1 Prolixibacteraceae bacterium | reverse complement strand
GCGGTAAAATGATTTACAGAATTTCCGTGCAGCAGTGTCCATGCGGCATATTGAGAAACATCGTTTATTTTTAACACATCGTCTTTAAAAGGCACATTCCACGGCCGCCGAAAATAATTCGCCAAATCATCCACCAGAAACTGCGATGCTTCCAGGTTCAGCCTCTTCTCGGCCCTTAACAGTTGAAGCAATTCAAGCGCCTCATCGGAAAGGATGTAGGGGGTATCTTTTACGGTTTGATGGATTACATTCTGAGCCCACCCGGGGAGTTGTTCCACTTCGAGCTGACTGACAAAAATTTTGGGAAACATCTCATCGGGGTGTTCAAAATGTATTGCAGTAAGTTTTTTCTTTTTGAAAATGTATTTATCCACCGGTTTGTATTCCAGCGCTTCAATAATGTGTTTTATGGCACGGATTCCCTCGGGCTGTTCGCCGGTGTGGGTGTTAAATGTCCGAAAAGCAATATGGTCGTTTACCACTTTACCACCTTTTTGATGCACCAGGTCGGCGTAAGTTTTGGCATACGAAACGCGCCCGAGATATTTTTCCCACAACCGTGTTAAAAGTTCGCCTGTAATTTCTTTTGCTGTTGCTTTCATGTCAATAGATTTTAATATTCAGGAAGGAAAAACCCGGTGATCCCCGCGTGTAGTTCCTTCATCCTATTTAAACACAAAAAACAAGTTGCAGGTTTCTTTCAACCAGATGTTTAAAAGTATTGTTTAAATGAAAAAAAACTATTATAGGCACAACTTGCGACGCGAGTTATTCTCCATAAACCGGAGTACGTCTTTTTTGTCGAAAATAGCTGTAGCACCTCGTTTTGAGGTATTTAATGCACCTGCGGCATTGCCAAATTCCAGTGCTTCTTCAATCGATTTTCCGTTTAGATAGTAGTGTAAAAATCCGGCAGAGAATGCCATTCCCGAACCAATGTTGTCTTTCATTTTTATTTGGTAGCCCGAAATCCAGAATGCACCTTCCGTTTTGCTGTAGGCGAATATTCCGTTTTGCCCCCTGGTTATTAAAACCAGTTCAAGTTTTTTGTATTTCTCGGCTATGAGATTGCCAAAATTTTCAAGCCCATCGGGTTTTAGTTCAAGTTTATCAGCCAAAAAACCAATTTCCTTTTCTTTGATCCGAACGATATTTGAATTTTGAAGAAGAAAATTGACCACATTCAGATCAAAAAAATGTTCGAATAATTTTAAATCGAAAAATTTAAGCGAATCGGGCGATTCTTTTATCAGTTCGCGGATGGTATTTTTGGAAAGCCCAAAACGCTGCGGCAGCAATCCGTAAAAGAGGCAGTCGGCGCTGCGGGCAAGTTTTAAGGCCTCGGCCGAAAATTCAATATGGTCGAAAGCCACATCGAGCGTTACGTTGTAAATAGGATCTCCTTTTTCGTCGAATGTAATATTTACGGTCCCGGTGGGAAAGGCAGTATCGATCTGTACATTTTCGTCGGCAATGCCCAGTTCTTTTAGTTTGTTTAAAGCCGCATGCCCGAGTTTGTCGTCGCCAACCCTTGAGAGCAAATATCCTTCATCGCCAAATGAATTGCTTCTAAAAACCATATTCGATGGGGTTCCGCCAAGAACCTTTCCATTGGGCAGTATATCCCAAACGATTTCTCCAAATGCAACAACTTTTTTTCCCATCGATAAATTTTACAGAGCGCAAAAATAGTCAATATTAAAAAACCATTCAAATTTCAATTCATAAAGATGCTTAATAAAATCAAAGCGGGTGATGAGAAATAAAAGAAAGCACAAAACAATTTGCCACCCTGCCCGTTTACTTTTTTGATTATGAACTATCTGGCACATTTATATCTTTCCGGCGACGATGAGGATGTTCTCCTCGGAAATTTTATAGGAGATTATGTAAAAGGTAAAAAATACCTTGAATTTCCGGAAACCATTCAAAAAGGAATTCTTTTGCACCGGCAGATTGATTATTTTACCGATGCAAATTTATATTTCAGGGAGGCCAAACTGCTATTGCGGAATGATTACGGATTGCATTCGGGAATTGTTATCGACCTGTTTTACGATCATTTTCTGGCCAAAAACTGGCCGGTATACTCCAACAGCAGCTTGAGAGATTTTGCCAAAAAAGCACATGCCATTTTGTTATCCCGTTTTTTTTATCTGCCCAAACGGGTGCAGGGTTTTCTTCCGTTTCTGATTCAACACAAGCGGCTTGAATCGTACGCCACCACCGAGGGAATTCAAAAAACGCTGGAAATTATGGGCAGATATACTTCGTTGCCCGAAAAATCGGCAAAAGCCATTGAAATTTTGAAGGAGAACCTGGATTTTTTAGAAATTAATTTTTTCTGTTTTATGAACGAAATGTTTGAGTTTGTCTCGCAAACCCATCAGATACAAATAAAAAGGCCCGACAGGGTTGCCGGACTTTGAAACTATGCATGCATTTCGTAATATAAATCTTCAAAAAAGAAGTTCGACTCGCCAAATGCCGGTTCCAGTTGGTCAAACCAAATGGCATTCGGATCAAACTTTGCATGAAATGGTTTTCCCACCCAGCTGGAGTCTCGTCCCTGCAGGAAATTCAACACAAACACTTTTTCACCGTTAATTTCGGAAACACCCACAATTTGCACTTTTCCGGGGCTGCACGACATGCTTGGCCCTTTTACCGTGCGGTGGATTCCGCTTACCTGGTTGTAGGCATTTCTGAAAATTTGCCATGCCCGGTTTAGTTTAACCGCAAAATAGTCTTGCGCACCGGTGTCGCGGGCTACAAACATGTAGTACGGGATAACACCCTGTTTTACCTGTTCTTTCCAGTTTTCGGCCCAAATATCCGGATGATCGTTAATATTCCGGAGAAGCGGCGACTGGGAGCGAATCTGAACTCCTGCTCCAATCAAACGTTTTATCGCTTTTTTTACTTCCCTTGTTTTTAACTCGCCCGGATGATTAAAATGAGCCATCAAAGCAATATTGATTCCCTTCTTTTTCACCTTTTCAAACAAACGAAGCAAATCATCGGCATCATCATCGGTGGTGTAGCGGTAGGGCCAGTAGGCAAGCGATTTTGTTCCAATCCTGATATTTCGCAGATGCGGAATATCGGCATCAAGCAAGGCTTCAAAATATTCTTTAAAAAAGCGGGTTTTCATTACTGCCGGGTCGCCGCCGGTAAAAAGCACATCTGTAATTTCGGGGTTTGCTTTCAGGTAGCGCACCATGGTGTCGGCCTCTTTCATGGCAAACTTAAATTCGTTTAATGCAAACTGCGGCCAGCGAAAACAAAATGTGCAATAAGCATGGCATGTTTGCCCCTGCGATGGAAAAAACAACATTATCTCCCGGTATTTGTGCTGAATTCCGTTGAGTCTTTTTCCTTCAAAAACAGGCACATTGCTCTCCTGCCCAGCGGGATTTGGATTTAATTTTAATCTGATTTTATTGATTTCCTTTTGTAACAAAGGTTTGGGTGTGTTATTTTTCAAAAGGGTGGCAATCCGCTGGAAACTGTCTTTGTCAAGCATTTCCTTTTGCGGAAAATTTAAAATAAAAAACGGGTCGTTTTCAAAGTTATTCCAGTCAATTAATTTATCAACCACGTAATTATTTGTCCGGAAAGGAAGAACGGT
>JAFGDX010000377.1 GCA_016931875.1 Prolixibacteraceae bacterium | reverse complement strand
TTTTACCTGCAAATGTAAAAATTGCCTGTGTACTGCGTGTTTTGGTCTGCCAACAGCACAGAATTCATTTTATCGAGTTAAAAGATGATTTGATCGGTTCCCGGGAGTCATTAATTGAAATAAGATTTTATTGTTCAGGGGCTTACATATATTTGAACAAGTAAACAATTAAATAAAAAAAAGATGAAAACAAGAGTATTGATTTTAACCGTTTGTGTAGCGCTTTTAAGCCTGGGCGTCAATGCAAAAATCAGAGACGGAAAGGCATTAACAGGGAACTCGTTGACCGAATTTGGAAAATATACAATTGTAAATTCCGATGTTCCCATGGTTTTGGATAATAAGATGGTTCCAACCTATAATTTGATGTACGATGATGTAAATAGCCCGATTCGGATTGGTGTTTTAAAAGATAAAGATTGTACCAGCTTTATTATTCGTTCTGATGAGTTTGAAGTGATGTACCAGTGTCAGAAACATGTTTTTGGTGTGAAAAAAATAGACAAAAAATACCAGACTCTGCCTGCTGATGCAAACAACGAAAAAATGGATAAAGTTGGTTATTACGCACAGCGTGTAATTTGCCAGAACCCAAAATCCGAAGACGAACTTTTGGGATTGATAGCCTGTTATTTCCCGCATTTGATTAATGAAGAATACCAGGCTTCTTTTTAATGGTACTACAGAACTAAAAACAGCGCAATTTTTTTCATAGAAGTATGAAAAATACAAGCTCCTGTCAGAGGACGGGAGCTTTTTTTAAGCCTGGCTCTATGAAGGGTAAATAAAAATAACACGGTGTGAGGAGCCGTGCATTTTTTGAATTTCAATTGTAACCCTGCATTATAATAGTGATGCAGGGTTTTTTCAATAAACAACATGAAATGTTCTGCCAATAGTGCAATATCATCTGTTAAATGCAATATTTACAGGTTTTTACAGGGGCTTTTTTACTCTTTTGGTTTTTTCCGGCATACATTTATAAACTATATTTAACCAAAAATCGAATCGGTGAATCAGAAAATTATTGACAAAGCATTTCATAAACGTTTCCTGCCTCATCTTTTTTTCTGGCTTTTTTATGTTTTGTTTTTTGGATCGATTTACGGGAAATACGGGAACGATTATCAGTGGTATTTTCTTGAATCGCTTTGTATGCTTCCGTTTATAATGATTGCTGCTTATACAACCATCTACGGAATCCTGCCTTTCTACCTGAAAAAAAGAAAACTGCTGCTGTCGGTTTTTTTTCTTATTGTCCTGCTTTTTTTAGTAACTCTTGGTGAACGTATTTTTCTCCGAAAGCTCAACAATTTGCCGGTTACTTTCGATACACTTTTCGGGGTTACATTTTTGTATCTTTTGCTGGAGACCAACTTTATGGTTGCCATTGCTTTTGCTGTGAAAATAGTGAAGAAATGGCTGGAGCAGCAAAATGAAAAACACGCAATGGAAAAGCAAAACCTTCAAACCGAATTGAACCTGTTGAAAACCCAGCTACATCCGCATTTTCTGTTTAATACCATGAATAATTTGTATGCGCTGTCGCTCGAAAAATCGGCAAAAACTTCTGAAGGAATTGCAAAAATAGCGGCGCTGCTTCGCACCGTTTTGTACGAATGCAGTGAAATTGAGATTAACCTTGAAAAAGAAATTGATTTGATAGACAACTACATCAGTCTTGAAAAGTTGAGGTATGGGAAACACCTCAATATACAATTTCGGGTTACGGGGCCGGTTCAAAACAAAAAAATTGCCCCGATGATGCTTTTTACTTTTGTTGAAAACAGCTTTAAACACGGCGGCCATAACCTTCCCGGAGAATCTTTTGTTCGGATAAATTTAAAAACCACCGACACCAAAATTGAGTTTGAAACAGAAAACAGTATTTCAGCAAATCAGGAAAGTAAAAAAAGTGAAGGAGGAATCGGGCTGAAAAATGTGCAAAAACGACTGGATATTTTGTACGCCGGAAAATACCTTCTCGACATTCACAATGAAAAAACTAAATTTAAAGTTCAGCTGGTGATTGAAAAGTAAAATGAATAAACTGCTTTTTGAAAATAGGTTTCCTTATCGGTTGTTCCGGCATGTTATCTTTTTCCTGTCGGTTGTTTTTGCTTTTAGCCTTATTTTATACGTGCAAAACAAAAACGATAACCCCTGGCATCTGTTCAAAATTACATTGCTAAATGCTTTTTTCTTTTATAGTTACGCATACATTACCATATTTTTGCTGATTCCGGGGTACCTTTTAAAACAAAATATTTGGCGGTTTATTTTGCTTTTTGTTTTGGTTGGAGTGGCTTTGTCGGCGTTGAAGTTGGTGGTTTCAAACAATATTTTCTATTCGTTTATTTCGCCTGAGAATATTGAACGCGAGGGGATTATGAATTTGCGTTTTATTGTTGTAAACACCAAGGACATGACTTTTATTGTGGCTTTGTTTTGTATTGGTAAATATGTAAAAGACTATTTATATACCGAAAGCCTGCATAAAAAGCTTGAAGTACAAAACAAAAAAGCGCAGGGGAAACTTTTACAGGCGCAGTTCGATCCGCATTTCCTGTTTAATACCATCAACAATCTGTATGCACTTTCGTTGCTAAACCCTGCAAAAACGCTGGAGGTGATCGCCCGTATTAAAACCGTGCTGGTTTATATTATCGATGAAAGCCAGAAAGATTTTGTGAAACTGGAGGACGAAATTTCAATGGTAAAAAACTACATCCAACTGGAAGAAATGCGATACGGTAAACGCCTGAAAATTGATTTTCAAACGGAAGGCGAAACAAAAAATCTGAAAGTTCCCCCCATGGTTTTGTTTTTCCTGGTGGAAAACAGCTTTAAACACGGTAGCAGTCTTGATGCCGGAACACCGTGGATAAAAATCAGGGTTACCGCGAGTTCTGAAAAAATAGAGCTTTGGGTAAAAAACAGCAAACCCCGTGTTCATATCGAAAACCAGCGGGATGAAATCCAGGGAATGGGATTTAAAAATCTGAAAAAAAGACTGGACTTAACCTATTCAAAAAAAGGATACAATTTATCAGTACAAAATAAAACCGCTTCGTTTGAAGTGGATTTAATTTTAAAAGAAAAAGAACTTGAAACGGGTCGGAAAAAATATCGATAAGCCGGAAGTAATACTGCATGCCGTTTTTTGGCTTGTGTGGGTGCTTGCTTTTACTTTGATTCAAAGCCTCGGTTTTGGAATCGACCAGTATTTTATTTGGTTGATGTATTACCTTATTACACTTCCGGTGTTTGTAGCCCATACTTATTTAATTGCCTACCTGCTGGTGCCACAGTCATTTTTAAAAGGGAAATATTTTTTGTTTGGGTTTGCCTTGTTTGTGTTTCTTATTGTATTTTCCATTGTTGAATTGATAGTGAGCAACGAGCTGGTTTTTAAACCTTTTGCCCCCGAAAAAGCATTCGCTCCGGGATATCTGAACATCAAAAATATCATCATCAGCGGCATCGGAAATCACTATATTATTCTTGTATTTCTGGCTATTAAAGCCGGTCGGACATGGTATACGGCCAAAACCCGGCAAGACGATCTGGTGCAGTCGAACATGGAAACCGAGCTCGAAATTTACCGCTACCAGTTGCAACCTAAACTTGTACTGTCGTTAATAGAGGAACTGGAACAAACTGCCCAAAGCCAAAATGAAACCACGCCGGGTTTGATTATAAAAATTTCCAATTTTCTGAACCGGTTTTTATATGAAGGTGAAGATGAACTGATTCCGCTGCAGTTGGAAGTAAAACTCATTGAAGAATTTCTCGACATTCATAAACAGGCTCTTGGTGAACGTTTGAAAAGTAATTTATTTGTTCACACACATCTTAAATCGTGCCTGGTGCCGCCGTTTTTACTGTTGCCTTTTTTAAATGATGCAATAAAATTAGTGTATGCGTGTAACGAAACCTTCGAAAGCACCGTCCTTATAAAAGGAGATAAGAAATATCTGCTTTTTTCGTTCACATTTTGGAGCGAAAAACCGTTTGGTTTAACAGGAAACAAAATTGCTGAAATTACCAGAAAACGCCTCAACTACAGTTTTCCGGGAAAATTCAGGATTGAAGAAAACATGGATGAAAATTTTAGAGAATTGATTATTGAATTGTTTCAATAAGAATTGTAATGAATTTCAACAGTACCTTACTTATTGAACAGCTACAGAACAAAAGCTAATCTGTATTTGCCATGAAAACAAAATGTCTCGTAATTGATGATGAGCCTCTTGCACGTGATTTGATGCGGAGCCATATCGAAAAACTGGAAAACTTTGAAATTGTTGAAGAGTGCAGCGATGCAATGAAAGCCCTGCGTGCGCTCCAGCGACATTCAGTCGATTTAATGTTTATGGATATTCAGATGCCGCAGATTACCGGTATCGAGTTCCTAAAAACCCTAAAACATCCGCCCAAAGTAATCATTACCACTGCATTTCGTGAATATGCCCTCGACGGTTTTGAACTTGATGTGGTGGATTATTTGTTAAAACCCATAACATTTGAACGCTTCCTGAAAGCCGTAAACAAATTTTACCAGGTTTCACAGGATGAGTCAATCCCGGAAACACCGGCCAGCCATTCGACACCCGGCGATGACGCTTTTATTTATGTGAAAGAAAACAAAAAAGTGATTAAAATTCATTTGAATGAAATTGTTTATGTTGAAGGATTGAGTGAATATGTTCAGATTTATACCGAAAACAAGAAAATAATCACCAAAACCAGCATGACAAACATGGAGGAAAAACTTCCCGATGCGGGGTTTTTGCGTATCCATAAATCGTTTATTGTTTCGCTGCAGAAAATTGAAGCTTTTACTTCCAGCAGCATTGATGTGCCTGGCAAAGAACTTCCCATCGGGCGCAGTTATAAAAACTCGGTTTTGGATGTTTTACACAGCCAGGGGAATGTGTCGGTGGTTTAATTTTCGTCAAAAAATCGCCAGATTTTTAAAATTCCTTTATCGTAACTTAACGATTTGATGGGGGAGAGATGTAAATAATTTTTTCGAACATTGTTTACCATTTTCAAATTTTCATTCATGTTTTTTTGAACAGGCATGGAAAGAATTTGCAGCGTCAAAACCGTTTTTAGCGTAACCGCGCGAATGCGCAATGCGTGTTCGGTATATTTGGCCGGGTGAATATGGATGTACCGTTCGGGGTGAACACCTTGTTTTACAATCCAGATGGAAGAATCACTCAGTGGTATTTTCCGGTACTCGCTGCTTCCCAGCCAGTTTCTGAAAGAGTGAAAGTCATTTGCCTTTTCTTTTTTGAAATAATGAAGACATTCATTACCAATCTTTTCAACACTTAATTCCCCGGTATAAAAGTCGATCAGGTTGTCACCCAAAGTAAGTAACTCCTTTTC
>JAFGDX010000376.1 GCA_016931875.1 Prolixibacteraceae bacterium | reverse complement strand
TCTCCGGTGTGCAGCCATCCGTTTTTAATGGTTTCAGCTGTGGCTTCGGGGTTGTTCCAGTAACCCAGCATCACATTGTCGCCTTTTACCACAATTTCCCCTTTCTGTCCTTTTGGAAGTTCTTTCCCATCTTCGTCCAGTATTTTTAGTTCCAGGTCTTTTACCAGTTTTCCGGAGGTGCCGAATTTGACCACATCGGGGGTGTTCGACGAAATTACCGGCGAAGCTTCCGTTAGTCCGTAACCCTGGCAAACCGGAATTCCGATGGCATAAAAGAAGCGTTGCAACTCGGTGTCGAGCAGGGCGCCTCCGCCAATAAAAAATTCAAGTTTCCCGCCAAAACCGTCGCGTATTTTTTTGAAAAGGATGGAATCGAAAACTCCCAAAAGTGGTTTTAGTAAAATGCGCATTCCTTTTCCCCTGTTATAACCTATTCCGTTGTATTTATAGGCTACTTTTAAAGCAAATTGAAATAGTTTGTAAGTTGTTTCTCCTTTTTTACGAATTTGCCCTTCAATATTTTTTCGGAATGTTTTTGAAAATGCCGGCACACTCATCATCAGCGAAGGTTGAATTTCCTTGATATTTTTGGGGATATTTTTTAATGTTTCAAGCGGGGTGTTCCCAATTTCAACCGATGCAATGCTTGCCCCTTTGTACATAAAAACATACAAACAGGTGGTGTGGGCAAAAGCATGATCCCAGGGCAAAACAGCGAGTGTTTTCCATTCTGTTTTTAATTCCATCAATGAATTCGACTGGATGACATTGGCGGCGTAATTCAAATGGGTGAGCATAATTCCTTTTGGGTCGGCGGTGGTGCCCGAGGTGTAGGAAATGTTGGCCACGTCGTTGGGTTGGATGTTTTGCCAAAGGTTGTTAAATAATTCCGAATTGGTTGTAAGGTATTCTTCGCCTGTTTTGAACAACGCTTTGTAGTTCAGGTCATTTTTACCGGGGTTTTCCTTTCCGTCTAAATAAACTACTTTTTCCAATTCGGGCAGTTCATCTCTGATTGCCTCTACTTTATGTGCATGTTGTTTGGATACAAATATAAATTTGCTCCCGCTGTGATACAAGCGGAATGAAAGTTCATTTTTTTCAAGCCTGATGGAAAGAGGAACATTAATGCCTCCGGCGTACAACATGGCAAGTTCGCTGATTATCCAGTCGTTTCTTCCATCGGAAATAAGTCCGGCCCGGTCGCCTTTTTTGAATCCTATGGAAACCAACCCGGCAGCCAGTTTTATCACTTTTTCACGGGTTTCTTTGTAGGTGGTTCCGTGGTATTTTCCATCCTTTTTTTCCCACAAATAAACATTGTTGGGGTATTTGGCTACAGCGGTTTCAAAGAGCTCAATAATCGTTTTCATAATAAACGGTTTGATTTATTTACGTTTAGCAGCTCAAATGTAAAAAAAAAAGTGAAATGGGGAGTTAAAAATAAAAATGCCCGGGCAAAGGGCATTTTTAATCTTTATACCTTAAATTTATAAATGGTCTTTTCATTGTATAACTCACCGGGTTTCAACAACGTTGTTGGGAAATGGTTGTGATGGACTGAATCCGGATAATGTTGTGTTTCCAGTGCAACGCCTGAGTAGCTTCCGAATTTTTTTACCCCGCCAATGATTAACTCGGGGTTCCAGTAGCCGGTGTAAACCTGCATTCCGGGCTGGGTTGTGTAAACTTCAACTTTTCTTCCCGAGGTTGCTTCTTTTAAACAGGCAATATATTTTAACTCCCCGGCTTTGTTGTCAAAAACAAAATTATCGTCATAGCCCGTTGGCAGTTTTTCCATATCACGAAGAAAGGTTTTTGATGTGGTAAAATCGAACGGAGTATTTTCAACCGGAATGATTTTTCCTGTGGGAATTTGTTCCACCATTTCAGTCATTTTTGTCGCAGTCAGCATCAATTCATGATTCAGAATGTTTTCCTTGCCGGCCGTTAAATTAAAATAAGTATGGTTGGTTAGGTTCACCACCGTGGTTTTATCGGTTTCTGCCAGGTATTCAATTCCAAGTTCGTTGTTATTGTTAAAGGAATAAATACAGGTTACTTTCAGATTTCCAGGGTAATTTTCTTCCAGGTGCGGGCTCATATAGGAGAGTTTTACACCCACACTGTTTTCATTTTCGAAGGTTTCTGCTTCCCACAGTTTTTTGTCGAAACCAACCAGCCCGCCATGCAAATGGTTGGGGCCGTTGTTAATAGCCAGCTCATAGGTTTTGCCCTCAATTTCGAGGTGACCTTTGGCAATGCGGTTTCCAAACCGGCCTATTATGGCGCCAAAGTACGGATAACTACCCAGATATTCTTCACATAAATAATCTTCCAGTTTATTGAATCCACAAACAATATTTTCGGTTACACCATTTTTGTCGGGCGTTTCAATACAGGTAATAATTGCTCCGTAATTGCTAATTTTAACCGTAACTTTGTTGTCATTCTGAAGTTCAAAAAGTTGTGCTTCCCTTCCATCTGCAAGTTTGCCAAATATGTCAGATTGTATTTTCATTGTTATATTTTTTTGTTTCCTGCAAAGTTGCAAAAATGAATAATCTTACCGGTGGGTACCGGTAGTGTTGTATAGCATATTGATTTAAAAAAGGTTTCTGTTAATTTTGTATTTGCCTAAAACCAAAAATGTGAAAAAAGTTATATCCATTAATTCCGTCTCCTCCAAACCAAAATACAGGCAAATTATTGATTCAGTGGTAGATGCCATTGATCGAAAACAACTGGTAAAAGGAGATAAAATTCCTTCGATTAATCAGATTTGTGCAGATTACAGTTTGAGTCGTGATACGGTTATGATGGCATTTAATGAGTTGAAAGCCAGGGGTGTATTGGTTAGCCAACCCGGAAAAGGATACTATATTGCATCTACCGATGTGCAACACGATGAGAAGATTTTTGTGCTTTTTGACGAGTTAAATGCTTTTAAGGAAGACTTGTACAATTCGCTTATAAATACATTGAAAAACAGGGCAAATATTGAAATATATTTTCATCATTTTAATTACAAAGTATTTAAAAATTTGCTTTTGGAAAGTATCGGGAATTACACTTCTTATATAATTATGCCGGCTACTTTTGATAATACCAGCCATTTAATTTCGAAATTACCCAAAGAAAAGGTGTATATTTTAGACCGGCTGAAAAGTGATTTGAAAAATTACCCGGTTGTGTATCAACATTTTGAGGAAGACTTTTACGAAGCCCTGGTGGAAGGACAAAATTTACTAAAAAAATACCGGAAACTGATTTTTGTTAATCCAGGAGGAAAAGAACCCGAACAACGTTCGGCCGGATTTAAAAAATTTTGCGAGGAATATCGGTACAATTACGAAATAATAAAAACAATTGATGGCACTCGCCCCGGATTGTACGAAGCTTATTTTTTAATTTCAGATCGCGATTTGGTTGAACTGCTAAAAATTGCCAAAAGTTACAAGTATAAGTTGGGAGAAAAATTCGGGGTGGTTTCGTTCAACGATACCATGCTGAAACAAGTGGTTGCAGGCGGTATTACAACTATTTCAACCGATTTTGTTGAAATGGGAAAAACCCTGGCCCAAATGGTAATCGACCACAAGGGAAGTAAAGTAAGAAATCCTTCGAAGCTGATTGTGAGAAACAGCCTGTAAAAAAAATCAGTTCCGAAAAATTGGATGAATACTGATAAGAAAAAAATTAAAATATATATTTGTGCCTACCAGTACCCACCAGTTAACAGGTGGGAGGCGAGTAAAAAAAATCTAAAAACATACCGGAAAATATGAGTTTTAACATTGAAGAACATCCTCACAGAAGATACAATCCGTTAACCGGCGACTGGATTCTGGTGTCGTCGCATCGCGCAAAACGCCCGTGGCAAGGGCAGGTTGAAAAACCGGCCAACCAGGAAAGACCCAAACACGATCCGGGATGTTATTTGTGCCCGGGAAATGAAAGGGCAGGGGGGCATAAAAACCCCCATTACAAAGGAACCTATGTTTTTACCAACGATTTTAGTGCACTTCTGAGCGATACACCTTCCGGAGAACTCAACGATGGCGAACTTTTCACAGCAAAAGCTGAAAGAGGCATTTGTAAAGTAATTTGTTTTAGCGAAGATCACAGCCTTACCATTCCCGAAATGGAGCTGGAAAATATCAGAAAAGTGGTTGATTTGTGGTGCGAACAGTTTCAGGAACTTGGGAATGCCCCGCAAATTAATTATGTACAGATTTTTGAAAACAAAGGGGCCATTATGGGATGTTCAAATCCACATCCTCACGGGCAAATATGGTCTTCGGAAGGAATTCCGGCGGAACCGGAAAAGGAAGGCAAAACCCAGAAAGCCTACTTTGAGAAACACGGAAGAACTCTTTTAAACGATTATTTGGAAAGCGAACTTAAAAAAGAAATCCGTTTGCTTGTTCAGAACGATTCGTTTGTGGCACTGGTTCCTTTCTGGGCAGTGTGGCCATTCGAAGCAATGATTGTGAGTAAACGCCCTGTTCAGAATATTCTTCAGCTGAAAGACACAGAACGTACTCATTTGGCTGATATTTACAAGAAACTGACCATTATGTACGATAACTTGTTTAAAACCTCGTTTGCCTATTCTGCCGGATTACACCAGGCACCAACCGATGGGAAAGATTATCCGGAATGGCACTTGCACATGCATTTTTATCCGCCGCTGTTACGTTCGGCAACAATTAAAAAATTTATGGTGGGATACGAAATGCTTGCAACTCCGCAACGCGATATTACAGCTGAGCAGGCAGCCCGGCGCCTGCGCGACTTGCCAAAAACGCACTACAGAAAATCTATCAATCAATAAAAATTAATCGATATAAAAGTTATGACAAAAATTAAAAGTTTAATTGAAAAAATTAACGGTGGAAACCATCCGTTGTTTCAGGAATTATACGGAACTGAAGCTGTTGTTTTGAAAGAACAGGCAGACAGGTATGCTGCATTGATGAGCGAATTTGAACAAACATTCGGAACGGATGATGTAACTCTTTTCAGCTCGCCCGGACGCACCGAAATTGGTGGAAACCATACCGACCACAATTACGGACGGGTTTTGGCAGGGGCGGTAAATCTCGATAATATCGCAGTTGCCGCACCCAGCGGAACCAATATTGTCAAAATCAAATCAGCCGGCTATCCCGAATTTCAGGTTGACCTTTCTGACCTGAGCATTGACGAGTCCAATTTTTATACATCCAATTCTTTGGTAAAGGGAATCTGTGCCAAAATGAAAGAAAACGGCTATAAAATAGGAGGGTTCAATGCCTGTATTGAAGGACGTGTTCCAAAAGGATCAGGGTTGAGTTCATCGGCTTCTTTTGAAGTATTGATTGGCGCCATCATCAACGAGCTTTTTAACGACGGGAAAATGTCGGCGGTTGAAAATGCCATTATTGGTCAGTGGGCCGAAAACAACTACTTCGGAAAACCTTGCGGACTAATGGACCAAACAGCCTGCTCGGTGGGGGGGTTAATTACCATCGATTTTAAAGATCCCGCCAATCCCATTGTAAAAGAGGTTGATTTTGACTTTGTAGCAACCGGATTTTCTCTTGTAATTACCGATGTTGGCGGTGGCCACGACGATGCCGCTTCGCAGGCTGAATATGCTTCGTTGCCCACCGAAATGAAGGCGGTAGCTGCCGAGCTGGGTGCCAACGTTTTACGCGAAGTTACCTTGGAGCAAATTGTGGATAAAATTCCTGAAATCCGTAAGAAAACCGGCGACAGGGCCATTTTACGTGCTTACCATTTTCAGGGCGATAACCAGCGTGTGGTTGACCAGGTTGCGGCTTTGGAAAACAACGATTTTGAATCATTCCTGAAAATGGTGGTTGAATCGGGATACAGTTCGTACATGTACAATCAGAATATTTTTGATGTTGTTCATAAAGACGAGCAGGTGGTTTCGCTTGCGCTGGCACTTAGCGAAATGGTACTGAAAGGAAGCGGTGCCTGGCGTGTTCATGGCGGTGGTTTTGGCGGTACCATTCAGGCTTTTGTTCCGCAGAATAAACTGGATGAGTATGTAAAAACACTGGAGCATGTTTACGGAAAAGGAGCCTGCCACAAATTATTTATCAGGGCAAAAGGTTCGGTAAAACTGGATTTGTAGACTTCTCTGAAAAGTAGTATGTAAAACAGGTTTTGTCCCCTCCGGCAGGATAAATTTCCTTGGCATTAGAAAGAAACACAAATCGGAACCGGATATACCTTCACCTGAAAAAGGCTGGTCATAATTTTCTGACCGGCCTTTTTTTCCCCTCATTGTTTCAAACAATTTCCTGTTATAAAACATATTTTTGAAGAAAATTGGCATTTCATTAACAAAAGTAAAATATACTTTTATAATTTTATGGCAGTTAAATCTAATTATGAGCTTTTACCTAAATCAAACAAAATTTTTGGTATCCGTTGATTGTGTTATTTTCGGATATGAAGAGGAACAACTGAAATTGTTGCTTTACCCCAGGGCTTTTGAACCGGTTAAGGGTTCGTGGTCGTTAATGGGTGGTTTTGTTAAAGAACTTGAATCGGCTGATGAGGCTGCCAACCGTGTTTTAATGGAAACCACCGGATTAAGCAATATTTTTTTGGAGCAGGTTAGCACGTTTAGTGAACTTAGCCGCGACCCGTTTGAAAGAGTGATAAGTGTGGTGTACTTTGCACTGATTCGGATCAACCAGTCCGATGAGGAACTGGTAAAAAGCCATGGTGCAAAGTGGTGGCCTGTTAACAATCTTCCCAAATTAATTTTCGACCACCGGGAAATGGTGGAGAAATCAATGAATATTTTACAACAAAAAGCTGTATCAAGTTTGATAGGGATTGAACTGTTGCAGGAGAAATTTACATTTATGCAACTTCGTAAATTATACGAGGCCATTTATCAGCGCGAATTTGATCCCGGCAATTTCAGAAAAAAAATTCTTTCGCTGGGAGTACTGGAAAGACTGAACCAGAAAAATTCAACTGAATCAAAAAAAGGCGCTTATTATTACCGGCTGAAACCCAATGTGAGAATAGAAGTTTTGGATAGAATTGTAAAAATTTAAACCTGAAATAAAATTAAGCTAATAATTAAAAACATCGAAAAATGAGTACACTGGACTGGATTGTTCTTGGCCTGTTTTTTTTGGGGCTGGTAGGAATCATTATTTGGGTTCTTAAAAAGAAAGATAAAAATACTTCCGACTATTTTCTTGCCGGAAGAGATGCTACCTGGATTGCAATTGGAGCCTCCATTTTTGCGTCAAATATTGGTTCTGAACACCTGGTTGGACTTGCCGGGGCAGGAGCCGAAAGTGGGATGGCAATGGCTCACTGGGAAATGCATGGTTGGGTTATTTTGATGCTCGGCTGGCTGTTTGTCCCGTTTTACGCGCGAAGCAAAGTATTTACCATGCCCGAGTTTCTGGAGCGGAGATACAACCCGCAGGCAAGATCGTTCCTTTCAATTATTTCAATTGTAAGTTATGTTCTTACCAAAGTTGCGGTAACTGTTTACGCCGGCGGTGTTGTTTTTAAAGATGTTTTTAATATTGATTCAATTAGTTTCTGGGGATACAACATTGATTTCTTTTGGGTTAGTGCTATCGGACTGGTTATATTAACCGGATTATACACCACCTTTGGTGGAATGAAAGCGGTACTTTATACCTCGGTTTTGCAAACACCGATTTTGCTGATCGGGTCAATTGCCATTTTAATACTTGGTTTGATAAAAGTTGGTGGCTGGGGAGAGTTGATGGAAATTACCCGCGCCAATGTGTCTGTTCATGGCGATTCGATGACCGATTTAATGCGTTCGCACAACGACCCCGATTTCCCGTGGACAGGAGTAATCCTGGGCTCGGCAATTATCGGCTTCTGGTATTGGTGTACCGACCAGTTTATTGTTCAGCGTGTACTTTCGGGCCGCGATATAAAACAAGCAAGGCGGGGCGCCATTTTTGGAGCATATCTGAAACTCACACCCGTGTTTATTTTCTTAATACCGGGGATGATCGCCTATGCACTCAACCAGAAAGGCATTATTACGCTGGCTTCCAACGATGCAGCTTTTTCAACATTGGTAACTACGTTGCTCCCCATAGGTTTTAAAGGAATAGTAATTGGAGGAATTCTGGCCGCACTGATGAGTTCACTGGCTTCGCTGTTCAACTCTTCGGCCATGTTATTTACCATCGACTTTTATCAAAAATACAGACCCAATGCGTCTGATCGTCATTATGTAATTGTAGGCCGAATTGCAACCGTAGTTATTGTTATGCTTGGAATTGCCTGGATTCCTGTAATGAAAGGACTTGGAAAAGTTTTATATGAATACCTGCAAGAGGTACAATCGTTGCTGGCCCCCGGAATTGCGGCTGTTTTCCTTTTGGGAATTCTTTCAAAAAGAACCACTCCTGCAGCTGGCTTCTACGGATTGGTAATCGGGTTCTTCCTTGGAATGATTCGGTTGGGCATTAATATATTTAAAGGCTCGTTTGCCGAAGGAACACTTGTTTACGATATTTTTATCGGGATGAATACGTATCATTATGAAGGTTACATTTTTGCCATTGTGATTATTGCCATGATTTTGATAAGTTATTTTACGAAAGTAAAAGATCCGAGCATCATCCAGGGGCTTACCATTGGTTCGGCCACACCCGAACAACGTGCTGAAGTGCGCGCAAGCTGGAATAAATGGGATGTAATAAATTCGGCAGTTATTATCACCATTATTCTTGTTTTTTACTCCTATTTCTGGTAGAATAATTTCTGAAAAACAAATAAGAAATAGCTGTCTGACAATCGTTGGATGGCTATTTTTTTTTACATTAGATTTCATTTTCAGAATATGTATGATATAATTGGAGACGTACACGGCCATGCAACCATACTAAAAAAATTGCTGACACAACTCGGGTATCAGAAAACAGAGTCCGGTTATTCCCATTCTGACCGAAAAGCCATTTTTGTGGGCGATTTTATTAACCGTGGCCCTGAAATCAAAAAAACAATCCGCATTGTTCGTGCAATGGTGGAAAATAAACACGCGATGGCGGTGCTTGGCAATCACGAAATAAATGCAATTATTTATTATCTGAAATTTAAAACGGGCGACCCGCTGGTTAAAGCCTCCAATAAAAACTTTTTTTCGCTTTTTAAAACCATCAACCAATTTGTCGGAAATTCAGAAGAGTTTCTTGAGCACTTGCAATGGCTGAGAACCTTGCCTTTGTTTTTAGATATGGGCGATTTTCGGGTGGTACATGCCTGCTGGTCAAAACCGGCAGTTGATTTTGTAAAAGCCAACATTCCTGCCGGAAAAATTAAAAAGAGTGTTTTTCGGGAAATCTACAGAAATCCAAAATCTGATGCAGGCAGAAGTATCTGGACCTTAACCAAGGGAATTGATTTCCGGCTTCCCGGCGATTTGAAGCTAATCAATAACAAGGGAGTATCTCCGCGGACATTCAGAATGAGGTGGTGGGAGCAACCCCCGGGAAAAACCTTTGAAGAAATGTCGTTTGAAAGTAAATTTTCCTTGCCGCATTATACCATTCCAGAACAAATTATTCCTGAAAACTATGTCTATCCTGAAGATGAGCCTATTGTTTTTTTCGGGCACTATTGCAGGGGGAACGGGCCGTTTATTGTAAGGTCAAATATTTGTTGTGTCGATTCATGTATAAATGGAACAAAAAAACTTACCGCTTACCGCTGGAACGGAGAAAAAACATTAAACAAGGAAAACCTGATTCAGATTGGGAAATAGGACTTTGGTAAGATGTTGATTCGTAGGTTTTTATGGCTGTTTCAAAAAAATCGTTTTTTATATTGCAGAAAAAAAAAGAAAGTATATATTTGCAACACCTTTGAAAAGCGTATTTTTCGAAGTTCAAAGGCAGTTCATTAAAAAAACGGTGGCGTAGTTCAGTTGGTTAGAATATCGGCCTGTCACGCCGAGGGTCGCGAGTTCGAGTCTCGTCGTCACCGCTTATTTTTTTTGATGAACACCATTTATTGGTGGCGTAGTTCAGTTGGTTAGAATATCGGCCTGTCACGCCGAGGGTCGCGAGTTCGAGTCTCGTCGTCACCGCAAAGCATCAGTCTCAAAGGTTGGTGCTTTTTTGTTATGATAAAATTTACAGTCTACATAATTCAAAGCGAAAAAGATGACAGCTTCTATATCGGATTTACTTCCAATATTGAACAGCGTTTGTCATATCATAATTCGGGTAAATCCAGATACACCTCCCGAAAAATGCCGTGGCGTCTGGTTTACACTGAAGAATTTTCAACGCGTTCAGAAGCTGTGAAAAGGGAGCGTTTTTTTAAAAAAAAATAAAAAATCCCGGTTTTTGTTTGAATTGTTTCAGATTTTATCATTCAGGTTTATATTCAACCTTCAGTGAATAAAACACCACCGACTTTTTAAAAAGCTCAGCTTTTACTTCAGTTTTTCAAATCAGGAGATTGCACTGAATATGTTGATATAGATCAATATAGAATTTTTTCTTTATT
>JAFGDX010000375.1 GCA_016931875.1 Prolixibacteraceae bacterium | reverse complement strand
TGGCGCTGGGAATTGCATTGCTGACGGTTTCATTTCAGAGTTGGAAGGCGGCTACACGCAATCCTGTGGAAAGTTTGAGGTATGAGTAAAAGTGTCTGAACCATGATTAAACAGATTAAATGATTACCATGATTAAAGAGGAAAAAGAAAAATCAAAGTCCATCACAGAACTTAAGTAAATCGTGGTTCAGACAATATGAAACAATAAAAAACAACGAAATATGATCTGGTACAACATAAAGTTAATTGCCCGCAGAATAGGTAAAGACAAAGCCCTGTCAACCGTTAACGTAATTGGATTGGTTACCGGAATCGCCTCGTTCCTGATCTTGTTTCTTTATGTTTCAAACGAAAAAAGTTTTGACAAACATTTTAACAGCCACGAACAAATTTACCGGGTTACATCCATTCCCGGAGGCCGGGAAGATTCTCCGTGGGCGCGAAGTCTTGGAATTATTCATACAGCCACTGCAACAATTCCCGAGATTGAAAAAGCCACTCAGTTTTCGCACTGCCCGGTAGGAACTATTAAAATGAACGACCAGTCGCTTCAGCAAAACGATATCATGTCGGTGGATGAAAGTTTTATTGAAATGTTTTCAATAGAAGCCAAAGTAGGCGATTTATCGGAAATTACAAAACCAAACACCGTTTTTATAAGTGAAGATTTTGCCCGTAAATATTTTAAAAACGAAAACCCGGTTGGGAAAACAATTACCGTTGAAGCCTTGCAATATGCGCGAAATTTGGGCGATTACGAAATCAGGGGAATTGTAAAAAACACGCATCCCAAAACCCATTTTAACTACGAGCTGCTCCTTTCGCAAAAAGGCGGTTTGCAGGAAAGATACGAAGCACAGCCCAATCAGAAAACACAGTGGGTTTACAACTATATAAAATTAAAAAAGGGTGTTTTACCTACTGATGTTGAAAACAAACTGTTAAGTTTTTACGATGCCAGCAGTGTAAAACAAATACGGGGACCAAAAGAGTATCAGTTTGAATTGGTGCCGATGGACGACATTCATTTAAAATCTGATTTTCGTTTTGAATTAAAAGAGAGTTCAAGCAAAATAAACATCGGGCTATTTACAGCCATTTCGTTTGTAATTTTAATGGTTTCGCTCCTCAATTTTGTCAACCTCACCATTGCTAAATTGATAAAACGATCGAAAGAGCTGGGGCTGAAAAAATCGGTTGGTGCACATCAGGGACAATTAATAGGGCAGGTGTTAACCGAGGTATTTTTATTTTGCTCTGTTTCCATCCTTCTTGCACTGGCCACCACCGAAATAATAAAACCTTTTGTAAAGCAAATTTTTGAAATCGATTTTAACATTTATTATTCCGAGCCGGTTGTTTACCTGAGCGTACTTGTGGTACTGGTTTTCTGTCTCGGACTAACCGCGGTTTTTGCAGGTTTTTTTCTTGTGCGAAAAACTTCTGCCATCGATATTCTTTCCGATAAAATAAATTATTCAGGAAATCCTGTTTTAAAATCGCTGCTGGTGCTGCAAATTACAATTGTAATTGTAATCCTGTCGGCTACTTTTTTGGTGAACAAACAAATCAACTTCATATTGAACCAGCCACTGGGTTTCGACAAAGAAAATGTGGTTGTTCTCAATGTGAAAGATTTTTCAAAAGACCCGGCAGTTTTTGCCCGCCAACTGGAAAAACAGAGCGAAGTGACATCGGTTGGTTTTACCATGCAGCATTTTGGGTACCCGGCTCAAAGTTTGCCGCTCGACGGGTTGGGAATTGACGGAACAGCCGAAATGGTTTTTGCCAATTACGATTACCTGAAAACAATGCATATTCAGCTTTTGGAAAACTGGATTAGCCCCTCGGCCGATACGGTTCGCGGAATGGTAATCAACAACCATTTGTACCAACGGCTGCTGGCAAAACACGGAAGTATGGAAGCGTTAAACGCTTTTCATGAATCGCAGCCACTGGCGCCTGACCAGACCCGCATTCATTTTATTGGAGTGGCCAGGGATTTCAATTACAGTTCGGCTCACGAATTTGTTGGCGACTTTGCGTTTTGGCTCGATGAATCGAACAACCGTGCGCGGTTTATCCATGTGCGGTTAAATCCCGGAAATCTTCGTGCAGCTATCGAAAAAATAAAGGAAACCTGGAACACACATTACCCGGGGCAGGAATTCGACTATTTCTTTATGGATGAAAAAATCGCATTGCAGTACAAAGCAGAAACCATTTTAAGCAGGATACTTCTCGCATTTTCAATCATCGGGATTTTAATCAGCATTCTCGGAATCAGCGCTCTGGCATTGTTTATTTCGCAACAACGCACCAAAGAAATAGGCATCCGAAAAGTAAACGGAGCCCGGGTTTCAGAAATGCTCACGCTGCTCAACAAAGACTTTGTAAAATGGGTGGCCATTGCATTTATAATTGCCACTCCAGTAGCCTGGTTTGCACTGAACAAATGGCTTGAAAACTTTGCCTACAAAACCAGTTTAAGTTGGTGGATATTTGCCCTGGCTGGTCTGCTGGCGCTGGGAATTGCATTACTTACGGTTTCGTTCCAGAGTTGGAAAGCAGCTAC
>JAFGDX010000040.1 GCA_016931875.1 Prolixibacteraceae bacterium | reverse complement strand
GTTGTTCACGTAACAAATCATTTACAGTTTTAACCGGGTTGAATGTTGCCACCGGCACTTCAACAAAAAGGGTATTCCAGTTGCTCATGGCGCCATTCCAGAGACCGGGGAGTTCCTGTGCTTTCAATTCTTTTCCGTCTTTCGATTTTTTTGAAATAAAACCGGTGGCCGGGTCGGTAAAATCCAGCAGGTTGAATTTTTCGCCTTTGTAATTTTTTACCGCACAAACCAGGTCAACCGGGTTAAAATGCGTGGCATGCGAAACAATGGTTTGTTGTTGTCTGCTCTGCGGATCGATTTGCGAACTTTCCACAATCTGCAGCGAAACGGTTCCATCCGGATTTTCTGCCCAAAACGGCCCTCCGCCGGGTTCTCCTTCGTTTTTTACCATTCCGCAAACCCGCAGCGGGCGGTTGTATTTTTCCCTGAGATAATGGTACAGTTCTTCCTTTTCTGTATAGTACTGGCTTTCTGCGGGACGCGTATTCAAACTGTTTTCAAGGAAATTGGAAGCTTCGGCAAGAAAAACATGATCAAGGGCTGTGTGGTGTTTTTCATTTAATTCTTTCTGGTAAATAAATATTTTTTCCTGGTATTTCAGCAGAACTCCTGCCAGTGCTTTTTTATAATCGATGGTGGTTTGTTTCCGTTTGTCGGGTACCACATTGTCGATGTTTTTTATAAAAATAATATCCGCATCCAGGTCATTGAGGTTTTCAATTAATGCACCGTGGCCGCCCGGCCGGAACAACAAACTTCCGTTGGGTTCTCTGAAAGGTTCGTTTTGCAAATCAACGGCAATGGTATCGGTTGACGGTTTTTGCCGGCTGAATGTAACTTCAAAAGTTACCCCCAGTTCCTTTTCAAAGGGGTCTTTTATTTTCTTTAACAGATTTTCAAAACTTTCCTGATGTTCTGGCGAAACGGTAAAATGAACCCTTGCTTTTCCTTCCCTGTCTCTGGCATATTTTGATCCTTCGGCCAAATGTTCTTCAAAAGGAGTTCGTTCGCCATTTGTATACTTGTGAAACTTAAGAAGGCCTTTGGGAAGTGAGCCGTAATTTAATCCTTTTTCATTCAATAAAAAGTCTGTCAGATTTTTACAGGTTTCTTCCGCGCCGTTTTCTTTGATTTTATTTTTCAGGTCGTTGTAAAAGGCAAATTTTTCAATTTCGCCAACAAATTGTTGAACAGCAGGGTTTTCTTTCAGAACTTCTTCCGGGGTTTTTGATTTTTCGCATTCTTCCAGCGCTTCAAAAAGCGCTTTGAACATACGGCTGGCAGCCCCCGAGGCAGGCACGAATTTAAGTGGTTTTATTCCGGCTGCGATGTTTTGGTCGTACCGCTCAATATTTTTTTTGAGCTTTTCTTCGTTAAGTTGAATGATTCCGTTGTTCACCGAAGCAGCCTCTTCCACATGCAAAAAAGGAAATCCCTTTTTGAATTTTTCAATCTGTTGACTTACCGTCTCGATATTGCTTCCGCGATGTTGTATTTGTAGCTTGTCTTTTTCAGAAAACATAGAACTGTCTTTTTTGGATATTTAAATTTAAAAATAAGATTCCGGTTTTTAACACGAATAACACCCCGCTCTGCCTAAAGTTTTCAAAATTTTGTTAACAGTTTTGCAAAACAACACATACTGTCTGATTTTGCTTAATTTTGCAATCGCTAATTTTTTGAAATGAATGACGGCAGCAAATTATGTTTGGGGACACGGGAAAAGGTACAACGATTTTCCTAGCTATTTCAGAAATAAATTTTCGGAACGGGTGCAGAAAGTTTCGGTTGATGCCGGTTTTACATGTCCCAACCGCGATGGTTCAAAAGGAAAGGGTGGTTGCACCTATTGCAACAACAAAACATTTCAACCGAACTATTGCAATCTTGAAAACAGTGTGACCAGCCAGATTCAGACGGGGGTTGACTTTTTTGCCAGAAAATATGAGGCCATGAAGTTTTTGGCTTATTTTCAGGCCTATACCAATACTTATGCACCGCTGGAAGATTTACGCCGGCTCTATGAAGAGGCGCTTCAACACCCAAAAATTGTCGGTTTGGTTATTTCCACCCGTCCGGACGCAGTAGATGAAAAAATCCTGGATTATTTGGCTGAATTGAGCCGGAGGACTTACGTAATGGTTGAATTTGGTTTGGAATCGCACCTCGATAAATCGCTGGAGCGGATGAACCGCGGGCATACATTTGCCGATTCGGTTTGGGCACTGGCACAAACGGCAAAACGTGGAATTAACAACTGTGCGCATATGATTCTGGGGTTTCCGGGCGAAAACCGCAACGACTGGCTGGAGCAGGCAAAAGTAATTTCACAACTGCCTGTTAAAAACCTGAAGTTGCATCAGCTTCAAATTCACAAGCAAACGGTGCTTGAAAAACAATACCGGCAAAAGCCGGAGCAGTTTCATCTTTTTTCCGCCAGTGAATATGTTGAACTGGTGGTTGATTATCTGGAGTTGCTGAATCCCGGAATTATTGTGGAGCGTTTTATCAGCCAGGCGCCGCCTGAAATGCTGGTTGCGCCCAGGTGGGGGCTGAAAAACTTTGAGTTTGTTGCCAAAGTTGAAAAACGGCTCGCAGAACGGGATACCTGGCAGGGCAAACTCTATTAATGTTTTTGTGTCCGGTCATCAATCACTACCAGGCGGAATTTTTGCCCGTGCATCACAACGCGGTGCGTATCGATATGCAGGTGTTTGGTTACCACCTTGTTGTTAATGTAGAATTCACGAATTAAAGTAAGTTCCGAAAGATTGCCGCCGGAAAGCAACTCTCTCATCTGGCATTTTTTGCAAAAATTATTATCGCGGGTAACCGAAGTTCCTCTTTGCGTGCATCCCATAATTTCACAAAATTCATGGTCAAGAATATCTCCTTTGTCGCTTTTGGTAAGATTTTGAAACGACTTGTTAAAATATTTCACTTTAAAATTGTGGTCGGCTAAAAAAATGGCTTGCGGGTGGTGCTCAATCAGTTGGTTCACCAGGTCGTTCGCCTCTTCAATTCGAATAAATTCAAGTCGCATGGCAGTATTTATTAATGAGTTATTTAATATGCCTGAATGAAGCTGTAATTGTTAATTCATTTTTGGCATTGGTAAATTAATAATAAAAATCAGAAATTTCAATGGAACATGTTTTACAATCTAAAAATATTTTTAACGGCCTTTGGTTAACTATTAACAGAACCAAACACGCGTTTTAAAATATCGGTTACCCGTGCAGCCGGATCTTCGCGGATCAGTTTTTCCTGCTGTTCTATTTTAAGGAAAAGTCCATCGAGGGCCTTGTGTGTAAGGTATTCTTCGAGTTTGGTATCAACCGGTTTAAACCCGGCCACTCTTCCAACTACCGAATTGGCCATTTCGTTCCATTTCCCGGTAAGTAAGTTCCAGCTTTGTGCGGCAGAAACGTTTCCCACCAGTTTTTTATCGATGGATGTTTTGATTTTGGGACTGTACAGCTCAAAAAGCTGG
>JAFGDX010000374.1 GCA_016931875.1 Prolixibacteraceae bacterium | reverse complement strand
GACCCCTCGATGATGGAGCCAATATTATCGCCCCGCTGCCGGATAACTGTATTCAGGTAATCCTCGTACACCGACTTAAAAATTGCCCCGTATGAAAAAAACAGAAACACTGTAAGTATAATAATAATGTAAACTACGCGGGCATAGATGGATGAGCGCACCCGAAAATACTTTTTCAGAATACGAATTAACGACGGTTTTTTATTTTGATCTGTAATTCTATTTTTATCCTTTTTTTGGTTGTCCATTGCCGGTTAAGTCAAAATTATAGTGGTTTTTATAACCTGCAAAATACAAAAAAGAATGTGGGGATTAACCAGGTCTTCTTTTAAATCAATTCTATATTACTCCAGAAACTCCTCCTGAAATTTCTTCCAGATTTCGGGATGCAGTTCCGAGAGTGGGTTCTGTATTAATTCCCCGCCTTCCTGAAAAGCCACCACAGATGGCTGACCGGAATGGTGAGCCAGTGAAACGTTCAAAAAGTCCTTGAACCTTTCCAGTTCATTTTTTATCCATATTCCTGCTTCGTCTGCAATAAAAAGGCCCGATGTTTCTGTTTCCCAGTTAAACGGTTTTAGCGAATAAAACCAGCCCTTTTCATAAGGATCGCTTCCCGGCAACCCCATATTTGTTTTATGGGTATTTACTGCCATTATTTCTCCTGAAATCGGAGACAGCACTTTCAGCCGTTTTCCCTTCTGGTTGATCTCAGCCAAAACTTCCCCTTTTTGCACTACTTCGCCCAGGGTTTTTAAAGGAACAAATTGGGTCTCACCTACAATTTTCTGAAGAAAATCGTCAATTCCAAACTTTGCATATCCTGTTTTTTCAAGGCTTACCCACGTGTGGTTTTTGCTGAACAAAAACCCGTGAGGAATTCGAAGCACACCGGCAGTCAATACATTCAATGCCTGCTGAAACTGTTCTTTTACCGGAACTTTTCGGTTCACAAAAATCCAAAAAGGAATAAGTATCAGAAGAAAAAAGATAACGATTATGTATTCTATTCCTTTTGTTTCAAAAATATTTGAATAAGTAAATCCTTCCATTTTTATATTTTTTGAAGTGACATATTTTGAAAATTAATGTTTTTCGCCGGCCCACGAAGGCGATTCGCGCAACACGGGCATGCGGTTGATTACCCAGCGGAAAATCCAGATTTCTGTAAATATTACCGCAAGCGTAACCACAATTTCCATCCACGACGGAACATAATGCGTTGCAGCATCCCAGCGGAAACCAATAACCGTAACATTTAACCGGTTAACAATAATTCCTAACATGGTTACTACAGAAGCTACCTTAATGAGAAATACATTGTTGCTGCGGTAACTGTAAAAATAAAGCATCATCGGAAGAAGCACAAAGCCAAGCATTTCAATCAAATACCAGTTTCCCATTGTGGTACCTAAATACTCCCAGCGTTTGCCGTGTACAAAAACAATCAACTGCAGAAAGAAATAGGCAAACATGGTTCCGGCGCATATTTTTGATAAGCCATTCAGAATGTTGCTGTGTGCATGGTGATTTTTTTTGCTGATTTGATCGCTAAAGACCTTATGAGTAATGGACCCTTCAAAAATAACCATGGAAAGCCCGGCAAAAATACTGGACACAAAAAACAGAATGGGAATAAATTCGGAATACCAGAGCGGATGAATTTTTTCTTTGGCCATTAAATAGAGTGCCCCTAATCCGGATTGGTGCAAGGTTGAAAGAGTAATTCCAAAAATAACAGCAGCCAGCGTCATTCCCGAAAGAATACGCCGCGCACGCCGTGCTCCCAGCCATTCGGCAATGGCAGGCGAAAACTCAATGAGCTGGGCAATCATGTACAACAAAAAGTGCCAGGCTACCAAAAACAGCACCGAACTGGTTCCAAAACCATTTCCGATGATGGGATTGATTACATTCCACGGGCGGCCCAAATCGAGAAGCAAAGCACCGGCATAAAAAACATAGGCCAGAAATCCGTTTAGTACGGTTACCCGAACAATGGAATGGTATTTCTGCATGTTCAGAATATACACCATAAATGTTACCACGTAAGCGCCCCCGGCAAAAGCAACCCCGGTTACCACATCAAAACCAATCCACAAACCCCAGGGAACTTCCTGCGTAAGATTGGTGATGGAACCGATGCCTTTCCAAAAACGGATGACAATTAATACCAGCCCAAGCAGCATAATGGGCAGTGAAATGATATTAAACCAGGTAAACATTTTCCCTTTGGGTTTTAATTCACCCAGTAAAAATTGCCATCGGCTTTTACTCCTTTTTTCCAAAGGAAAGCTAATTGTATTATTCATATTTCATATTTTAGGATTGTTCGAATCAATAATAATTTAAAATCTGCGGATTGAAAGTTTACTTTTCGTCAGTGTGGTCTGCATTTTTCTGATTGTTTTTTGTGGCGTCCTGAATGCCCAGCAAAATCATTGGCCAAAGCACAAAAACAGCCGGCACACTGTAAAGAAAACCTTTGGTTAATGCGGGGTATGAAGATTTTTGAAGCCCGGTATTAAATCCGATTTCCTCAAACGGAACCGGCGACAGATATAAAAAAGAGCTTCCGCCAGCTTCGGTTTCCCCGTAAATATGGTCGTAATACAACTCCGGATTTTCTGCTATTCTTTTCCGGGCTTCGGCAATCAATTCCCTGCGGGTTCCAAAAACCAGGGCTTCGGCAGGGCAGTTCTCAACACAAGCCGGAATCTGCCCGTTTTGTTGCCGTTCGGCACACATTGTACATTTTGTAATTTCCGGATTGGCACTGTGGTATTCAAACTTCGGCACATCAAAGGGGCACGAAACCATACAGTAGCGGCAACCCATACATTTGTCTTCGCGCCAAATTACAGGCCCCCCGCTGGTTTTGTGCATAGCCCGGGTTAGGCAGGCTGCAGCACAGGCAGGTTCGTTGCAATGCATACACTGGCGTTTTACATACACTTCTCCCTTCGAAGTTTCATACGCATTTACCACTGTTCTTCTTGTTTCATCGGTTTTGCGTATTTTTCCCACTTCGGGATAATCGGTAGGTTCGGGTAAATTATTGGCTTCAGCACACGAAAATTCACATGACTGGCAGCCCACACAACGGGTTGAATCGTAAAGAATTGCTTTAAATTCTGTTACCTCCTCGTTTGTCGGTTTTGCTTTGGCATCTTTTCCCAGGGCAAATGTGGCTCCTGTTGCACCAATTACTTTGAAAAAATTTCTTCGGTTTATACTCATGGTTTTATTATTTTTTTTGACTTTGACTTGCATTCAATACATATCTGAGGTATCAATAAAATAATTTTGAAAGTCTTCCCATATTTCCGGCCCCAAATCTTTCAACGGATGCGTAATTATTTCACCCCCTTCCTGAAACGCAAGTTCTTCTTTGGTCAGGCTTTTAATATTGAAAGAGCAGGCCAGGAAATCTTTTAGCCGTAAAATTTCGTTGCCAATCCATTCCTTGTAGCTTTCCCCCATTTTGAAAAAGCTGATTTCGCGTAACCAGTTGGAGGGTTCAATTGTATAAATCCACCCATCCTCGTAGGGCGAATTGTTAATTACAAAAGGATCCACCACAAGCGTTTCATTAATCTCTTTGATGATTCCGGAAACCGGCGCATGAATCTGAATTTGTTTTCCTTTTTGAATGAGCGTAACCACAGGTTCTTTTCTTTTTACCTGCTCACCGGGATTTTTCAAAATCACCCTTGTGAAATCGCCTGTTACATTCGGAATAAAATCATCAACGCCAAATTTCACGTTACCATTTTTTTCCATAAATACCCAGGTGTGCGACTTATCGAAATACAAGCCACCGGGAAAGGAAAGGGCACTTTCGGTTAGAATTTTTGCATGCCGGGAAAAATTCCCCAAAGGCATTTTTCTTTTTTTTCTGTTTCTCTGGTAAACAACACCAGCAACAACAGCTACCACCAGTATTCCCAAAACAATAAAAAGCAAAGGGTTTGTTTTTGCTGTTTGTTCCGGCTCCGGTTCAAGCACAATTTGCGGCGGGTGTATTTTTTCCAGTTTCGAATGTCTTTCATTGTATACCAGTTCGCTAAAACCCGCCGGCTCCATAAACTGCTGCCCACCGGTAACCACCCAGCTTAAAAAATCAGCTACATTTTCGTTTGGCATCGTGGCAGGAGAAACCGCATAAACCCCTTGAATTAATGCTCTTGGGTACTTTCCAATCCAAACACCACGTTTAAAATCTTCGAGGCTTCCATATATTTTTTCATGATACTCAATTTGTCCGCTTTCGTTTTTGTCGATAGGAAGCAACTTTATATTCTCGGGAAGTGTTTGTTTTCCGGGTTCAGCAAGGCTCAGCAAGCGGCAAAAACCTACTGCATATTTATTTTGCTGAACAAGTTGAATAATTTCGCTGGCCGATTTTGCCTCCGCACCTGTAACTGCCCCGGTGCTTATTCCCATAAAACCGGCAACTGCAGATTCTGCGGCTTCATCGTCCGGAATATAAACTTTTAGTGATTCTTTTGCTTCATTTCCGAGGAAGATACCCCATGCAGCGTTGCCTGCGGTAAATGCTTGCCTGAATTTTTGCAAGGATATTCCCTGCTGATCAATACGGGAAATAAACGGATTTTCAGCATTCATTACCGGTACAATTACATCGCGGGCAATGACCATTTTTAAAAGCGAAGGGTCGGCAATTAATTCTGCCGATTCCTGAGAAACAAATGCCACCCCTGCGGCCTGACTCATATTTTCAGGAAACCCCGGTTGCGAAAAAGGCAATGCTTTAAACTCCAGGTTGGGATGATTTTTCCCATATTCAACTGCAATAGTTGAGGCCAGCCCCTGTACATCGGGTGTACTCCAAATGGTAATAATCTCTTTTTCGGTTGCATTTTGCGCTGCACCCCGGATGCTGACATTCATAATAAAAAACATCAACATGCTTACGGTTAGTAGAATTTTGGTTTTCATTTTGTTTTATTTTTTGGTACTTTTTAATTCTCAACCTCCTGTAACCAACTATGGTACCAAATAAAACCAAAACCATAAACAACTCAAAAACAACAAGATACACCCATGTATGCACAATTTCTCAACAACACAAACTGTTGAATATGTTTACACTTTATCTCGCAAATAAGATTACCTGCTGACTCTCAGTAAATTAAACTAACTGTAAAATTTTTCAACAAGTGTAAGATTTTTCAACATTTTCTCATAAATGAATTTTTTAACCTGGAGGAAATAAGGTTCGCAACAGTAAAAAAAGAGATTTTTACTTGTTTTTTTTCAAAAAGTAAATTACAAGTATTGATGAGAATTTTGACAGGGGAAGAAATTACGAAGGTAAATTGGAAGTCAGTCAAATTGCCGTTATTTCTAAAAACAGAATTTTCTTCGTTTTTAGCGGATTAAAAACAAATGTTTATCTGTGCGCAAAATCATTTTATCCTGCACAAAAACAGGAACTGCTTTTACGGTTTCACCAATATTGTTTTCGGCTATTTTTTGAAATGTATCGCCGGGTTTTATAATAGTACAGACACCTTTCACATTGATAAAATAAATATTTCCACCCGCATAAACCGGCGATGAGTTAAAGTTTCCTCTTAATTTTTCCTTCCATATTACGCGGGCTGTTGCTGCGTCGAGGCAGGTAGCCATTCCGCGGTCGTGCACCATGTACATTTTCCCGTCCACAATAACGGGAGTCGGTATCTGCGGCACCTCGTCCTCATACATCCATCGCACGTGGGTTTTGGTTACATCGCCTTTTCCGGTGGGATCAACAGCAAACTGACGGGTAAAGGAAGGCACATTGTCTAAAAAAATCCAGCCGGAGTTAACAAACACAAGACCGTTCCAAAATAAAGGCTGACTCACGGTCGAATCGTAGCCATATTCAATCGTCCAGATTACTTCTCCGGTATTTACATCGTGAGCAAAACACATAAACGACGAGTTGCTGATTAATAACTCCCTGCCATTCACTTCAATTACAATCGGTGTTTGATACGATTTCCGATACACTGGTTCCAGCGGATCATAAATTTCCTTTGGCCTGACACTTTTC
>JAFGDX010000373.1 GCA_016931875.1 Prolixibacteraceae bacterium | reverse complement strand
GCCACCAGGTCGAGCCATCCGCAGCGGCGCGGTCTTCCTGTGGTTGAACCGTATTCATTTCCGGCATCTCGTAATGTTGTTCCGGTTTCATCAAAAAGTTCGGTTGGGAAGGGGCCCATTCCAACCCGGGTGCAATAAGCTTTGAATATTCCAAAAACTTTTCCGATTTTTTGCGGGGCAATTCCAAGGCCGGTGCAGGCGCCCGCGCAAATGGTGTTGGAGCTGGTTACAAAAGGATACGAACCAAAATCAATATCGAGGAGGGTTCCCTGCGCGCCTTCGGCAAGCACTGATTTGTTTTCGCTCAGTAATTGGTTGATCATGTGCTCGCTGTCAACAATTTCGAAAGACTTTAACACCTGGATTCCTTCAAACCAGTCTTTTTCGCAGGTATTTAATTCAGCCTCAAAATCATATTTATAAAATTCTTTCAGCATGATTTTGTGGTTCTCGATGCGAGAATTGTATTTTTCGTCAAAATTGATAAACAGATCACCCACGCGCAGTCCTTCACGTCCAATTTTATCTTTGTAAGTGGGGCCAATACCTTTTAATGTGGAACCAATTTTGGTTTTCCCCTTTTTTTGTTCCGAAGCTACATCGAGGATACGATGAGTTGGTAAAATTAAATGCGCCTTTTTAGATATATAGAGGTTTTTGGAGATGTCGAAACCGATTATTTTTAGCGATTCAATCTCTTTTTTGAAAACAATGGGATCGATAACCACACCATTCCCGATGATGTTGATTTTGTTTTCCCTGAAAATGCCGGAGGGGATGGTGTGCAAGACCTGCTTTATATTGTTGAATTCCAATGTATGACCTGCATTTGGCCCTCCCTGGAAACGGGTTATTACATCATACTTTGGTGTCAGTACATCAACCACTTTTCCTTTTCCTTCATCGCCCCACTGCAGGCCTAACAATACATCTACATTCATAAATGATTTGATTTTAGTTAACAAACAAAAACCGTGAAAATTTAATGGCAGATACGCAATTTTCACGGCTTACTATTTAAGCACCTAAAAGTACAAATATTTTTGGTTACAGGAATAAAAAAATCCTCTTACTTAGAGGATTTTATGAAATATTAAGATGTATTGTTTGTGCTATTTTATATTTTCCCCGTAAATGTACAGCGTGTGATGCGAAAGTTTGAAATTGTTTTTTAAACATGCATCTTCTATGATTGCTCTTATTCGCGGGTCGTAAAACTCAACCACTTTTCCGTTGGTCGTGTCAATAAGGTGGTCGTGCTGCATGGTTGCAAACGCTTTTTCAAACTGGGCAATGTTTTTACCAAACTGATGTTTGACAACCAGTTTGCAATCCAGCAACAAATCAATGGTGTTGTACAATGTTGCCCGGCTGACCCTGTAGTTTTTGTTTTTCATTGAAATATAGAGAGACTCGATGTCAAAATGCCCTTCTCTCGAATAAATTTCTTCAAGAATGGCAAATCTTTCCGGCGTTTTCCGATGTCCGTTTTTTTCCAGATATTCGGTAAACATATTTCTTACAGTCTCTCTTGTTTTCTGGCTATTCATAATTAAACCAATTTTAAATAGGACTCAAAAATATAAATTTTTTTTGATTTTATAGAATGATTCTAATTAATCGTAAAGATTTTCCACCCTCGAAACTGTGTCGATACCTTTTATCCTGGACAGGCGGGCAATAAGGTTGTTTAAGTCATCGGTATTATGGATGTACAGGAACAAATCTCCTTCAAAAATTCCCTCATTAGTATCGAATTTTACAGAACGCATGTTTATATTGTGTTCCTTTGAAATGACATTTGTAACTTCGTTAACAATACCAACCCTGTCGAAACCATCCAGGCGCAAGCGGGTTAAATACGACTGGCGTTTGAATTTGGTCCACTCTGCAGTGATAATCCGTTCTCCCTGGCTGGAGAGAAATTTTTCCACCTCTTTGCAGCCCGTTTTATGAATAATGATGTGGTCGTCGGAACTAATGTAGCCAATCACTTTTTCACCGGGAATTGGGTTACAGCATTTGGCCAGTGTGTATTTGATGTTGTCTTGTCCTTCTTTTAGGAGGAAGGGTTTTTTCCGGTCGATATTTTTCCCGGTTCTTTGCTCTTCTTTTTCCTCTTTTTCGGGTTCATCCTTCTTTTTCCGGCTGAAGGTAATGTTCCAGTATTTAACCAGTTTGTTTTCCGATTTTTTACCCAGAATTTCATCAATGCCTTCGAGTTCCAGGAACCCCATTCCAACTTCGGAATAGAGTTGTTCCTTGTTGTTCAGGTTAAAGTGGGCAATTATTTTTTTCAGGTTGTTGGCTGTGAGCGGAACTTTTGCATTTTTTATGGCCTCTTCCACTGTTTCCCTGCCTTTTTCAATATGTTCTTTTTTCTCGAGTTTAAAGGCATCTTTTATTTTTGCACGTGCCTTTGCCGTGGTTGTATATTTTAGCCATTCCAGTTTTGGCGTTTGGTTCCCGGATGTTAAAATTTCAATCTGGTCGCCATTTTGCAGTACATGACTTACCGGAACCAGTTTCAGATTGATTTTGGCACCGATGCATTTGTTGCCCAAATCGGTGTGGATTTCGTAGGCAAAATCAATAACGGTCGCCCCCTGCGGAAGCGTAAACATATCTCCTTTTGGGGTGAAAACATTGATTTCGGTAGAGTACAAATTGAGTTTAAAATCATCAAGAAATTCAAATGCATCGGATTCCGGATTCTGAAGGTGATCGCGAATACGCTCAATCCATGTTTCCAGTTCGCTTTCGTAAGTGCTTATGTCTTTGTATCTGTAGTGGGCAGCAAAACCACGTTCGGCAATTTCGTCCATTCGTTCGGTCCGGATCTGAACTTCCACCCATTTTCCCTGCGGTCCCATCACGGTTACATGCAACGATTCGTAGCCGTTCACTTTTGGAATGGTAATCCAGTCGCGAATCCGGTCGGGTTTGGGTTTGTAAATATCGGTTACAATGGAAAGCACATCAAAACATTGCCGTTTTTCCGAAATATCGGGTTTGGCTTTAATCACAATCCGGATGGCCAGCAAATCATAAATTTCGTTGAAGGAAACCCCCTTCTTTTTCATTTTTTGCCAGATGGAATAGGTAGATTTTAAACGATGGGAAACGGTACAATCAATTTTTTCCAATTTCAGTTTTTCGTTTATGGGCTGTATGAATTCGTTGACCAGGTAATTTCGTTTTTCTTCCTGATTGTGTAAAAGATAGGTAATCTGGTTGTATTCTTCCGGGTGTTTGTATTTGAAACTGAGTTCTTCCAGTTCGTTTTTTATGGCATAAAGTCCCAGGCGGTGAGCAAGCGGGACATACAAAAACAGGGTTTCGCCGGCAATTTTTATTTTTTTGTGCGGCATCATCGACTCGAGCGTTTGCATATTGTGCAGCCGGTCGGCAATTTTAATCAGAATCACCCTTACATCGTCGGAAAGGGTCATCAGCATTTTTTTGAGTGTAAGTGCCTGTCGTGAATCAAAATCGCCGGAGAGTTTGGT
>JAFGDX010000372.1 GCA_016931875.1 Prolixibacteraceae bacterium | reverse complement strand
TTCAGTTTGGGTTGCTGTGCGCTGATGGTGGCATCGATGTTTACAATTTCGTATCCTTTCTGTTTGACCAAACCGTATGATTTTTTTAACAGAATCTTACTGTCGATGTTTTTGAATTCATCGGATGTATCCGGGAAATTTGTACCGATATCGCGCAATTTCACAGCCCCCAGCATGGCGTCGCAAATGGCATGAATAAGCACATCGCCGTCGGAATGAGCCACGGTTCCTTTATGGTGCGGAACTAAAACACCGCCCAGCCACAAGGTTTCTCCCTCAGCAAGGCGGTGCACATCATATCCTTGTCCTATACGGTAAATCATCATCGCTGATTTCCAAAGGCATCAACATCAAAAGTAAGTGAAAACCGCAGCGTATTTTCCAGCGGGTGGTTTCGCTGCGTGGGTATCAGGTAAGAAAAATCGAGCGCAAAAACATTCATTTTTAAGCCTGCACCGGCGGTAATAAATTTACGGTTTCCCTTGTTTTCGTGTTCGTAAAAATAACCGGCGCGGATGGCAAACTGTTGATTGTACCAATATTCCACCCCCAGCGAAAAATTGATTTCCTGCAGCTCTTCGGAAATACCACCCGGGGCATCGCCAAACGATTTGAAGATACCTGAGATGACGCCGATATCGGAATTGATACCGCCGGGGTAAATAACATCACCGGGGTCGTAACTTGTTGTATCTTCCGGTGGGGTTGGCACCAGCAGTTTATTGGCTTCAACCGCAAAGGAAAACGAGTTGTAATCGTCTACTTCGGTGGTGTATGCCGCCCCCAGTTTTAACATGGTGGGAATAAAATCCTTGGTTTCCCCATCGTCGTATGATATTTTGGCACCGATGTTCTGAATATTGATACCGGCTGTAAAAATATTGTCTTTTCCGTTGGCTCTGAATTCATTGTATAAATAAAAGGCAACATCGGCTGCATATGAATTTCCGGCATGTGTTTGCCCGGTGGTTTCGTTGTATTGCCCGTTGGTTAAGTCTGAACGGATATAGCGCACCGCCACCGAACCGGAGAATATATCGGAAAGTTGGCGTATATAACCAAAATCGAGTGCAAATTCATTTGGATTGGCGCTCATTCCGGGGGTACCGTAAGCATCGCGGAATTGAATGCTTCCCAGCGAAAAATAACGCAAAGATGCACTCAGTGTCTGCACATCGTCGAGTTTTTTGTATCCCACAAGATAAGCCAGGTTAATATCGTCGACCAACGCACGGAGCCAGGGTGAATACGACAGCCCCACCCCCATATCGTTTTCAGCAAAAGCATATTTCGCAGGGTTCCAGTGTTGCGAAGTTACATCGGGAGTGGTTCCAACACCTGCATCCCCCATCCCACCGGCTCTTGAGTCGGGTGTGATGGACAAAAACGGCACTGCCGTTGTAATGGTATTTGCTCCTGAAGTAGTTGCCTGTCCACTCGCATTTTCTGCCAGAGAAATCACCAAAGCAAGAATAAAAAATAGTCGTAATTGTTTGATCATAATATTTTTAAAATTGAGCGCTGCAAAGATATAATATTTGTCTTTGTTGCCATAGTTAAACTAAAAAAGAGAACGGTTGTTTTACTGAAAAATTACTTTGCCCCGAAAAAATTAATACATCACAATAAGTTTCCCTGATTTAGAAGCAATTACCCCGTCGTCATTTTGAACGGTTATCCGGTAGAAATAGATTCCGTTTTCGGCTGCCAGCTTGAGTTCGCCGGGGTCCCACCGAATCGGGTTACTTACCAGTCCGTTGGAACCCACCTGGGTCTGAAAATAATCAACCCGCCTCCCGTAAATGTCAAAAACCTCAATCAGTGCTTCAAAAACAGCCCCCGACTGATTGTGTTCAAAAACAAAGTAGGCAGCATCTGTCATCGGGTTGGGATAGGTGCTTACCCCGGAAATAATCAATTCACCGGAAACCACAAACTCCACTTCCACTTCGGAAGAGTTGTTGGCCACATCCCATGCTTTTAATTTTAGCGTGTGTTTCCCGGGTGTAAGGTTGGTAAACGGGAACAGAATTTCACCGCTGGTATAATCATCGGCATTTGCCTGGTAATAGTTGTTCAGAACAAAAACGTTTGAAAAATCGTTGTCGAGCACCGCCGTAATATCGTGACCGATACCGGTGCCTGCTGTGTTTATTCCGCTTTCATCGGAAAGAAAAGCCAGCAAAGTAGGGTTTTTACTGGTTTTGTCACCCGTGGTAAATTTGTCCGAATCGAGGTAAAGTTGTATTTCGGGTCCCTGTGTGTCGGAAACCTGATTTCCGGTACCCCCAATTACAAAGTTTTCGAAAGCCCCGTGAGCATCGGTTTCGCCATTACTGGCGTAGTAGATTATTTTCCCGTTTCCCAGGCTGTACGAAATGTCTTTGGGAACAACAAAACTAAACGAAAACTCTCCGTTGGTAACACTCGCAACCCCTTTGTAAATTACATTCTCCTGTACCTTAAACCCCATGGGTGTTTGCCCGGCATTTCCCAGGGTTTCCATTTCGATGGCCTTGTCGTAAACCGTAGGACTAATTTCCCCTGAGAAATTTTCCATCCGGTCGCCGTCAGCATCAGCAACATAACCTGTGATGGTAATTTTTTGCAGGGCTCCGATAGTGTCAGGGTCAGAAAAAGCATCCCGGTTGTTGATGGTTGTTGTAACCACCTTGTGTTCGGGATAAGAAAGTTGCAGCGCCGGATCGGCCAGCAGGCTGAAATTTCGCTTGTTGGTGGTATTGGCTGTATTTATTTTGGCCAAACGCATAATATCGCCCATCCGGTAGTGTGCCCCGTTTTCGTCGCGTTGAAAAACCTGGTTGTAAAAACTTCGGCTGAGCAGGTAGTTGGGCCCCGAAACCACCAGCCTTGTAGTGGAAAAAAGACCAATTCCACCTCCGCCCGGATGAAACAACACATATTCCCCCGCCGACATTTCATCCGAATCAAAACGACTGAATTCGCAGGTGGCTGTTACAAAAATGGGCAGTGTGTTTGCATTCGACCATGAATTTATATTGCTTACATCCAGCACGTGTTCATCGGCCAGAAACCGCTCGTTGGCGTGCCCCACATAATTCAGGATCAACACCCCGTCCTGCACCCGCTTGTTAATTGCTTCGGTAACCTCGGGATATCGTTCGCCCGATGTACTCGTTTCCTGCATAAAAGCATCAAAATAAATTTTATCGGTTACAAATTCTTTATGATTTTGATTTACCAGGTTGGCCAGTTTTTCCGAATCACCCATGTGAATATTCCCGTCTTCATCGTCGCCGATAAAGCAGAGTATATTCCGCCAGTTTCCCAATGCCTGCGGAGAATGATAGTTTTTGATTTTTTCAACCACTACCCCGGCCTGGTAAGGTGTTGAGGCAGGAATTCGCCCGATACCCAAATCAACGGCGCCATCATAAACACTTTCTCCGTCTTCCAAAAGCACAAAATAATCATCGGTAATAAACGAACCAACCGGATTTAAGGAATTGGCAGATTGGTAAGTTGGAATAAAATTCAGATCACTGTCAGTTGTATTTTTGTTATCAAAACTCCCATCGCCAAAAAGCAAAACGTATTTCAAGGTAGTTCCCCGGTCGTAAAACATTTTTATAAAATTACGGATCCCTGTTGCATCAAAATTCCCCGAACTGAATTCATTGTAAACTTTTGTGGAAACAACCACCTCAGTATTCAATCCGTCGCGGTTTTTATGAAATTCAGCCAGCTCCTGTGCGGCATTTAAAAACGAAGGATGTGTAATGATTAAAAACTCGGGAGTAGCAAGGCTGTGCAGATTTTGATTTTCAACATTGCCCTCCAGTTCCGGTTCGGGAAAATTCCCCCCGCGGTTGAACGCCACATATTCCCTTAATGTATCGGAAGGCCTTTTGATTTTGTATTTGTTTCCTGAATTTTGCGAAGGCAGCTCAACAATATTATTTACATCCGTCACATCAAAAATTCTGACAGATGAAGTCGGGGATTCAATTTCGAATTCCGCAATATTGCCTTCACCCACCGACCCCAAATCGCGAAAAAACAGGGCTCCTTCATTTAAAACCAGGCTTCGTTTATAGTTGATTTCGATATAATCGAGCCACGCAACCGCGCTGGCATTGCTCCCCACAAATGTTATATCTATTTTCAGGTTTTCACTGCCGGATTCCAATAAAGAGGTGCTGTTTCTTTCACTTGCATATAAATCAACCGGATCGTCGGTATTGACTTTTGAAAAAGTAATTCCTTCCAAACCAACTGAATTCACCTTTACTATCATTCGGGACGACTGGTACGAGCGTGCGGCGGCATTGATTTTTATTGCAACTTCTTGTGAAGAACTGATTCCGGGGAGACTAAAATTAAAACTTTGTGACTGGTTGTGGGCAAATTTCTCTCCAAACCACTGTTTCCCTGAAGAAATGAGATTGATTGCATCTTTTTCATAAAATGTGTAAGCGTCAAAACCAGTCAGCCGGTGCGTAGATGTTTCTGTAATCTCTTCCTGCATTTGCGGAGTTTTTGTTGCACCCACGTCCTGGGTTAAAAAGAAAAACCCCTGGTTTGCATAATCGTGATTTTGATGTTCAAAATATTCTCCGCTATTATTTACCTCCCATTTTATATTGCCCGGGGAATAAAAAAACAGACAGTTTTCACCGTTGTTTTCACCGTGCCAAACCGCACTCTGCTCCAGGTCATCGTAGGTTATTTCGCCCGGTTTTTCTGAAAGCTGAAGACCGCCATTTCCGTATACATTTACCTGGGCTGGATTGGCAAACCCCCACTCGGTAAGTGTTGAATAGCGAATTTTATAAATTCCCTTGCCCTGAGTTTTTATCTTTACCCACTTTCCGCTGTTTAAAACCGATTGTGATTTCCATTCATGAACAGCAATCTCTGCACTTTTATTTTGAACCGGAATTTTTTTCAGATGAAAGCTTGTTAGCCGGAATAGTTTCTCTCCTTCCCTTTTAAAAGGCAGAATCTTCAACTCCGCTTTTTGTGTATTGCCCGATTTTAAGATTTGTGTTTCAACGATTACTTCACCGGACACTGAATTAAAAAAAGCCGTATCAGAATCACTTTCAAGCTCCTCAAAATGCGGATTCACTATTGTAAATTTAAATCTGTTTTGCGCTTCCGGCAGATCAACTATTTTTGAAAAATAAGGCAATCCACTGTCTTCCAGACGATAAGCAGCTTCGTTGAACGTAAACGGATACAAATGATTCTCTCTTTGGCGATCAGGTGCCAAACGGTTCCAGTTCAGAACAAAAAACTCGCTCTGCAAATCATTTGCAGTAAAACCAAAAATAAAAACCAACAGCAGAAGTAAAT
>JAFGDX010000371.1 GCA_016931875.1 Prolixibacteraceae bacterium | reverse complement strand
GGCATATTTCTGAATGGCTTTATTTACTTCTCCGGCCAAAGCCAGGCATTCTTTTGCAAATTTTTTGTCGCCGGTAACCATTTCTGAAATTTCGGCCAGCTGTTTCAGCGAGGTTACAGCAAACAAATTTGAGGGGATAAGAAACCCGAAAGTGGCAGCATCATCGGAAGGACGGAAGGAGGAATTGATTAACCCCACCGGTTTTAATGGCCGGCCGTAACCTCCGTTCGATAAGGTGTCGAGCTGGCGGGAAGTTGTCCGTTCAAATTTATAGGGGCCGGGGCCCTGTTTGCGTTGTTGTTCTTTAAAAGTTTTTACAATCAGTGCAGCAGCTTTTTGCCAGTCGGTATCAAACACCGAAGTATCGCCGGTGGTTTTCCAGTAGCCATATGCAAGCCGCACCGTGTAGCAAAGCGAATCGATCTCCCACTTTCGTTCATGCAATTCGGGTTTCATGTTGGTGTGGTCGCTCATCCACTCCCCGTCATGTTCAGGATGTTTATTAAAGGCATTTGCATACGGATCGATAAGTATACATTGGGTTTGACGGTGAACCACCCCTGCAATAAGGGCTTTTAGTTTTTCATCTTTTTTTGTGAGAGGCAAATAGGGCCACACCTGCGCCGTTGAGTCGCGCAGCCACATGGCATGAATATCTCCGGTAATCACAAATGTATCAGGCTTCCCGTCTTTTATTTCAAACTCAACCGTTGTGTCCAGGGTGTTTGGGAAACAGTTTTCAAACATCCAGGCCAGTTTTTCATTTTTTATTTTGGCTTTGGTTTCGGCAATGGTTTTTTCCACCGCATCCGAAACAAAATTCCGCTCAGCCAAAGGCGGCCGGTTTGATTTATAATTTATTCTTAACGGAATGGCTGCCAGTTTTCCTGCACCCAAAACAGAAACACCGGCCAACGTAAGGCTGCCCGTTCTTATAAATTCTCTGCGTGTTTTCATTTTATTTATTTGTTTTCTTCAAAGTTTGATATTCTTGCCCACAACTCCACCAGGCTTGCCTGATCGAGCAACCACTTGTGCCTCTCTTGTTTTTCTCCTGTCCAGTCTTTTCCGAACAACCCGTTTTTATCGCGAACATGTTCCCAAAGATAAGCAAGGTTATCACGGAAAATATGTATGTACTCCGGGTTTTTATCCAGATAAAAAAGTTCTTCGTATCCTCTGAAAAGCACTGTATTAAACCAGTTTCCGGTATTTTTAAACAGATGTATTTTTTTCCCTTCTGGAGTTGTGAAATCTGAAGTAAAATACTGAATGGCTGAAGCCGCAATTTTCTGCGCTTCTTTCAGATATTTTTGCTCCCCCGTAATTTTGTAGAGCAACGAGGCTGCCTGCAACATTTGCCCGCTGTTATAGGTATATTTTACAGAATCAATTTCTCCTGACAGTTTGATATTGTCAAAATACAAATGATCAGTTGGATCCTGCAGGCGACTTTTTGTCCATTCATAAATTTGCAAACCCTTCTGAAAGTATTTCCTGTCGGCAGTTGCCTCGTAAAGTTTCAGTGCCAGCACTGCTGCAGGCGCATTTGAACAGGTATTTTTTGAGGCCTTTTTTTGTTCACACCAGTAAATTCCGCCACCCAGTTTTTCATCGCGGCCACTTTGAATAAAATCCCAGAGTTGCACTGACTTTTCAAGAAATTGTTGTTCGCCGGTTAACTGGTACAATTCGCAAAAATCGATGGCCAGCCAGATGTTGTCATCATAAAACCGGTCGCTTTCGCCTGCCCTCGTAATGTACGACTGGTAACAAACCGGCTCTCTTTTTGAATCGAAATAATTTTCAAGCCCGGGAATAAGTTTTTTGTTTAACAAATCGTAATATTCCTCATTTCTCGAATTTTTATACAACGAAATCACCCCCGAAAAAACCCCGGATGTTGGCCATAAATAAGCCACTCTTTTCCCTTCCGCATTATCCTCGCCGGCCAGGTATGTAACTTTGTTTTCTTCCTGGTGCGGATAGGTTTCGTTGAACAAATTGCCGTGCCCTGCATCGTATAATTCCAGTATGCGTGTCAGCGTTTCACTGGCTTTCCGCAGTTCAGTGCCGGATGTACTACTTGTGCAATCAACTGAAAAAAAGCAAATTGCAATCACTGTTAAAACATAACCAAACTTCATCTTCGAGCTGCTTTTTTGGGTTGGCTATATTAAGGAAAGTTTGAGGAATCACAAAGTATAAATGTATATTTTATCCGTCATTCAACGCCGTTACTTTGTGCGGCTTTTATCAAAACCGGATTCCGGGTTGCAACAAAAATTATTTTTTAAAGTCATATATTCTGAATATTTCCATTTTTTTTTGGAACTTATGATTGAAGTTTAAACATTTAACAAATGAAGAACAGAATTTTCACCGTTACAATCCTGCTTGTGTTGATTATGGTTTCGCTCAGCGGGACAGGTCAAAATCAGGAAAATGAATTCGACCGGATTGTCAATGAACAGAATTTTGAAAACAGCCCCGGCTTTGCAGTACTAATTGCAAAAGACACCAGCGTAATTTACAAAAAAGCATTTGGTTACGCCAACCTGGAGAATGATGTAAAGTTAACACCGGAACACATTTTCCGTATTGGTTCGATAACCAAACAATTTACGGCCTGTGCCATTTTAAAGCTGGCTGAAGAGGGCAAACTCTCGCTGCAGGACGATATCACCAAATATATAAAAAACTATCCGGTGCACGGCCATTCCATTACCGTTGAACATTTGCTGACACACACCTCGGGCATAAAAAGTTACACCGGTATGAACACGTGGACAAACGAGGTGCGAAGAAAGGATTTTACACCGGAAGAACTGATTGAATTCTT
>JAFGDX010000370.1 GCA_016931875.1 Prolixibacteraceae bacterium | reverse complement strand
TTGTTCCAGTGCCTGAATCAGTTTCAGGTTATCGCGGTGGTGCAACCCGATGCTGGGTTCATCCAGAATATACAACACATTCACCAACTGCGAGCCAATTTGCGTAGCCAATCGTATCCGCTGCGATTCGCCCCCCGACAAGGTGCGTGCGGTGCGGTCGAGCGCCAGGTAATCGAGGCCAACCCCAAGCATAAAACCCAGCCTGTCGCGAATTTCTTTGATCACTTCTGTACCGATTTTCCGCTGTCGTTCGCTTAACCGGTTTTCCAGCCCGGTAAACCATTCTCCTAATTCTTTTAAATCCATACGCGCCAATTCCGAGATATTTTTTCCGTCGATTTTAAAATGCAGCGACTCTTTTTTCAATCGCATTCCGTTACATTCAGGGCATTCGGTTGTTTTCACAAACTGACTGGCCCATTTTTGTGCGGTTTTCGATGGGTTGTCTTCCCGCTGGCTATCAATGTATTTTACCACTCCCTCGTAACTCATCAGGTAATTCATGCTGGTTCCGAGCGGGGTATTTTTTAGCTGAATACGTTCATTGGTTCCAAATAAAACAGCATTCAGTCCTTCTTCCGGAATATCTTTTACAGGTGTTTTTAAGGTGAAATCGTATGTTTCGCCCAGGGCTTCAATCTGCCAGAAAATCAGCGAATTTTTGTAGGGCCCCAGCGGGGCAATCCCACCTCTGCCAATGCTTTTGCTTTTATCAGGAATAATTTTGTCGATATCGATTTCTGTCACCCGTCCCAACCCGTTACATTTCGGACAGGCTCCCTGGGGCGAGTTAAAAGAAAAATTGTGCGGCGCCGGTTCAGGATACGAAATCCCGGTAGTGGGGCACATCAGAAGGCGGCTGTAATATTTTGCTTCACCCGAATCGTTGTCGAGAATCATCAGAATTCCGTGACCGTGTTTCATGGCAGTTTGAACCGTTTCTTTTAACCGTTTGCCGCCGGTATCGTTTACCACCAGTTTGTCGATAACAATTTCGATAAAGTGGTTTTTATACCTGTCAACACGGTGATTGTGTTTCAGTTCTGTAATCTCCCCGTCAATTCGGGCATACAAAAACCCCTTGCGCAGAATTTGTTCAAACAACTCGCGGTAGTGCCCTTTCCGGCCTTTTACCACTGGTGCCAGAATATGAATACGTTTTCCTGCAAAATCGCTGTTGATGAGCTGAAGAATTTTCTCGTCGGTGTATTTCACCATCTTTTCACCGGTGTTGTATGAAAAAGCCTCGCCTGCCCGGGCATACAACAAACGCAGAAAGTCGTAAATTTCGGTCACCGTTCCCACAGTAGAGCGGGGATTCCGCGTGGTTACCTTTTGTTCGATGGAGATCACCGGGCTCAATCCTGTAATTTCGTCCACATCGGGGCGCTCCATATTTCCCAGAAACGAGCGTGCATAAGCGGAAAATGTTTCGATGTAGCGTCGCTGTCCCTCGGCATACAAGGTGTCAAACGCCAGCGACGATTTTCCGCTGCCGCTTAATCCGGTAATCACCGTCAGCTTGTTTCGGGGAATATCAACACTTATATTTTTCAGGTTGTGAACGCGGGCGCCATGCACCGAGATGATTTCATCCCCGTCAACAAGTTCTGTATATTCTGTTTCTTTAACTTCCAATTGATTCATTGTGGGTTTCACCGTTTCAAATACAATTAAAATGTTTGTTCAAAAAGTGTATTTTTTGTGCTTTTATAATATTCTTTAACTTTCCGGTTGCTCCTCCAGTACCGGAATTTTTAGCACATATTGTTTGGCTCCAGGGTTTTTCAAATAGGTTTGACGAAGCCAGGGGTTAAAATCCTTCAGCAGTTTGTAGCTGATGCCCTGTTCTTTGGCAAAATCGGCAAAATCTTCCACAGCGCCGTCAATTTCCAAATTGCGGGTGGTGATTACCGTATATTTTTCATCTTCTTCAATAAAAAAGTTGTACAACTCCGGATTTTCCATAATCAATTTCAATGCCACTATCCGGTAAACATATCTTGCGGTTTCATCGTTGAGCAGCAAATCAAAATATGAATCGGTTTTTTGCCGGAGCACCTGCCGGGCCATTCCTGTGGGTCCGGCGTTGAAGGCTGCTGCCACCATGCTCCAGCTACCGTATTTCTGATAGGCATCCAGAAAATAATCGCAGGCGGCGTAAGTGGCTTTTTCCACATGATAGCGTTCATCTACTTCGTTGTTTACCACCAGCCCGTAGTCCTGGGCTGTGCCCTGCAAAAACTGCCAAAAACCTACAGCCCTGGCTGGGGAAACCGCCCGCGGGTCAAGTCCGCTTTCGGCAACAGCCAGGTATTTAAAATCGCCGGGAACCCCTTTTTCTTTCAAAATAGGCTCGATAACCGTAAAATAACGGGGCGCCAGTTTGATATACCGCATGGTTTGTGAGTGAAAATAGGCATTGGAAAGCAACTCCCTGTCGAGCGATTCCCTTACATCAAAGCGATCGAGCGGCAGCGGCTCGCCTGCAAACGAAACCGAATCGGGCATAAACGGCGACCGGTATTCCATCACTTTCTCCACAACCACTTCTTCAGGCTCCGTGTCTACCGCCGAACTCAGCACCACAATTACCAAAACCACTCCAGCTACCAATACCAGCGGTACACCCATCTTCCACCACAATTTCTCTTTCATACCTTCTTTATTCGTTTTTGAACCTGCAAAAATACATTTTTCATTGCTGCATTACAACCTCAACAAACGGAATTTCATTTGGTTGTGGAAGTCTCCTGCGGCTACTGAAAAGACATTCCTATTTATACAAACCTACCCAAAACTCATCCCACTCTCCTGCTTCCAACAACCCACCTTCTTTTCAGCATGTTCAATAAAAACATTACATTTAAGTCAAAAAAAAACAATGGAAAATTCATCGTTCATAAAAAACCAGTCCGACAGATTAATTTTTGCCGGAGTTCTGCTCTTTTTCCTGGGCTTGATTGTTGGCCTGGCAGTCCCCGTATTTGCGAATCCACGAATGGGCGTATCAAGCCATATTGAAGGAGTTTTAAACGGAATGTTTCTGATTGTTCTGGGGCTGATATGGAACAAAATAATTCTGTCGGGCAAATGGTTGAAAATTACCTTTTGGCTGGCCATTTACGGAACTTTTATGAACTGGCTGGGCATCCTCATCGCCGCTGTTTTTAACGGAGGAAAAATGCTGGGCATCATGGCCAGTGGCCAGGAAGGGACACCACTGGTTGAAGCTGTTATCGGATTTTCACTGATTTCACTTTCGGTTGCCATGATAATTATTTGTATTACAACACTCACAGGTTTGCGAAAATACATGGCAACAAAGGAGGTGAGCACACAAAAAAAATAAACAATGCTCAAAATTTTAATCGGCTTATTTATTCTGAATTTTTCCTGTAAAAGCCCTTCGCAGGAAACAGATAAAAACAAACTCGATCTTCTTTTGAATGCCCTGGAAACAAATCAGCTGGCAAACGGGAGTATGGCATTGTCGAGAAACGGACACATTGAATATCAGAAAGAACTGGGATTTGCATTTAAAAGTCTTCACAAAAAAACGTTAACCACCCCTGAAACACGATACAGAATTGGTTCCGTATCAAAAATGTTTACGGCAACCATAATTTTTCAATTGGTTGAAGAAAAAAAACTGCGTCTTGATGATAATCTGGCAGAATTTATACCCGACATACCCAACGCACGTTCCATAACAATTGAAACATTACTGCGACACCGGAGCGGATTGGCAAATTACACCGATGAACCGGAATTTAACAACTGGAAATATAAATCGAAACCCCTGGCTGAATTGTTACAATCAATTTCAAACACAACTCCCAAATTTACTCCCGGAAGTAAAGCGGATTACTCAAATACCAATTTTGTGCTTTTAAGCTATATCATTGAAAAAGTTTGTAAAAAACCATTTCAGGAAGTTGTAACCGAAAGAATACTTTCAAAAATTAATGTAAAAAATACCTACTTCGAATGTGCCTCCGATTCAGGTTTAAAAAACTGCAAGTCCTATAAATATCTCAACTCAGAATGGATACAACAGACTGAAACTGTTGCTTCGAACCACTTGGGTGCAGGCGCCCTTGTTTCAACAGCAACCGACCTGGTTACTTTTGCAGATGCCTTGTTTACACATAAACTATTGACACCGCAATCGCTTCAACTAATGACCTCCTTTCAGGATGATTATGGAATGGGACTTTTTAAAATTTCATACAACAACATTGATACTGCCTGGGGGCACGAAGGAAGAATTGATGAATTTTATACTTCGCTGATTCATTATCCTAAAGATAACATTACCATTGCTTACTGCACCAACGGAATATTATATCCGAGAGATGACATCATGAGAAAAGTAAGCAACATTTGCCTCAACAATCCGACCACTATCCCTGGTTTTGAATTTTTTAGTACCAGTGCTCAACAATTAAATCAACTGGCGGGCAAGTACTCTTCCATGCAAATTTCGGTTGATTGTAAACCCCACGGCGATAAATTGATTGTTACAACCCAGGGACAGGATTTCGACACACAACTATTGGATAAAAACTACTTTGCGAACCTTCAGTTCGGATATTTTTTTGAATTCATCCCAACTAAAAATCAGCTGATAATCAAAGAAACAGATAATAACTATTTGCTCAACAAAAAAAAGTAATCACCCCCCCTGCCAAGCTCATCCTTTGGTGTGTATTGCCAATAATGTCAACCAATTGCAAGGCATCAAAGAAATATAGAATAATTTCCTGTTTTAGAACCTTTTCTGCATTTTTTAATCAAAAGAAATATGTATATTTAAAACCAGTTAAAAACCAAAATGCATCG
>JAFGDX010000369.1 GCA_016931875.1 Prolixibacteraceae bacterium | reverse complement strand
TTGGTGTAGTTACAGGGGCGATTCTGAATGGAACTGTTGTAATCGAGCCAGTCGTACCCTGCCTTGTCTTTTGCCAGGAAAATGGAGGATATGGAGAAGTTGACATCTGAAAACTTATTGGTAACAATTTTTTTCTCGATGAGTTTTTGCATTGAGTCGGTAAAAAGTTCGGTATAAATACCAATATCTTTTACTCCTTTGTCAATTACAGCATCGGTTACAGCTTCCGGAACTTTGCCAATCCCGTACTGAAGAGTACAGCCATCGGTAATAAAAAGTTCGGTAATCAGGCGGCCGATTTTGTGTGCCGTTTCATCGGGCCGCATATACGGAATAACCGGTAACGGATAATCGGTGTCAATCAAAAAGTCAATATTCGATTCATCAAGGGTTGTTCCTAAAATAAAAGGCATTTGTTTGTTTCTTTCAGCAATAACAACTCCGCCATTGGCTTTGGCCGTGTTAACAGCTGCCTGAATTCCTTCAACCGTAGTTCCGTAACTAAAGTTGCCACCTTTGTCGGGGCCGCTTACCTGTATAAAAACAACGTTGGGTTTCAAATAATTTTTCACCTGGAAAGGTATGTTGGAAAGGTGCATTACCTGGTACGTAGCCATGCCCTCATTTAACGCTTTACGCGAATGGGGTCCGGAGAAAATAACCCGGTGTTTTATTCTTTGGCACGATTCTTTGCTGAACAATTCTTCTATCTCATCGCCTAAAAGTAAAACACTAATCAGTTCAACATCTGTTATTGATTTGTCAATTGCCAACTGTTTTAGCAAGGTTTGCGGTGTTGCGGCATTACCTCCGGTATAAATTACTGAGCCCGGTTTTATAACGATTGAATTAACGGCTTCCGAAATGTCTTTGATGATTTTCATAGGATGTAAGTTTATATTACGCAGTTTGTTCTGGTGTTCGAAATTAAAGGTTATAAATGAAACAAGACAAGAAAAAAATCATGTATATACATTGTTTGCTTTTTGCGCAACATATTTTGAATGCGCAAATCCATTCGGGAAAACACAGGCCTAATAATTCCTTCTGTCTGAATAATAAAAGCTTCTGGCTGTTTTTTACGCGTTCAAAAAACACAAAGGAAAACCAAAAAACGGTTGTTGGTTGGGCAAACAACAACAGCATGTTTCTTTCTTTTCTGGCTTTCGTTTTTCTCATCAGAAGGATTGATTTGAAGAATTTTGACAGAAAAGTCTGTATTTTAAAAAATATACACAATTGTTCAGTGTTGTATATTCAAATATTTTTGATTTCGTTTTGTTTTGTATTTCAGCGTGTTACTTGTTTTTTGTGCGGGGCGTATATTTTTAGTCAAACGAAAAACATGTTGTACAACATAAAAATCGAAACAGATTTTTTTTACTTTTATGCAATCGATTGCTGCAATCGATTGCATTTTTTAGCTAACTTGAAAAATTTGAACAATCTTATGACTATTTTAAAAATACCGATATAGTTTAGTTAGTAGTAAAAAGGAATCTTTACCCAATTGGGCCGGATTCCTTTTTTTGATTTATATAACCTTTTGTTTATTGAATATTAACTACTTATCTAAGCTATGAAGAACTGGAAATATTTCTCATTCGTACTCCTGTTTTGTATCGCTTGTTCTTTTGAAAACAACCTGCCGGTAGAAAAAGAACGGATTAAACAGGCCGCACAACAATTACGTTATGCTCTGGAACTGGCTGAACCTTTAAGAGATTCAGTATGGGTTTCTCCCAGAACCATTGAAAACGGCAAACTAAAACTGGTAAAAAGTAGTGACTGGACCAGTGGTTTTTTCCCGGGGAACCTGTGGATGATGTATGAAATCACGGGTGATGATTTTTGGAAGGAAGAGGCAATTAAATATACCCTGCCATTAAAAAAGGAACAATGGAACGCGGGTACCCACGACATGGGCTTTAAAATGTTTTGCAGTTTTGGAAAAGCTTACGGGAATACAAACAACACTGAGTACAGGGATATCCTGATTCAGTCGGCAAAAACACTGGCCACCCGGTTTAATCCGCGGGTTGGGTGTATTCGTTCATGGGACCACAATGCCGATAAGTGGGATTTTCCGGTGATTATTGACAATATGATGAACCTTGAACTTTTGCTTTGGGCAGCCAAAGAATCGGGTGAAAATTATTTAAAAGACATTGCAGTAACACATGCCTATACAACCCTTAAAAATCATTTCAGGGATGATAATTCGTCGTACCATGTTGTTGACTATAATCCGGAAACAGGAGAGATTCAAAACAAACATACCCATCAGGGTTACGCACACGAAAGTTCGTGGGCCCGCGGCCAGGCATGGGGATTATACGGCTTTACCATGATGTACAGGGAAACCGGAAACAAAGATTTTTTGGTGCAGGCTGAAAAAATAGCTGATTTTTTATTGAAGAAGGAAGGAATAAAAAAAGGAGTAATTCCATACTGGGATTTTGATGCTCCCAATATTCCCAATGAACCACTCGATGCATCAGCCGGAGCAATAATGGCGTCCGCTTTTTTTGATTTGGCCCAGCTTGCTGAAAACGGGCAGGTGTATCTTGATGTGTCAGACAAACTTTTCAACACTTTGTCGGCCGGGAAGTTTTTTGCACCTGTTGGAGAAAACAAGGGATTTCTGCTTATGCATTCAACAGGGCATAAACCGCACAACTCGGAAATTGATGTCCCCATTGTTTATGCCGACTATTATTATCTCGAACTATTAAATAAAAGGTCAAAACTGATATCGAATTAAATCTTTTAAGCAATGTGATTTACTTATAATTATTTTAAACTAAAACTATTACTATGAAAAGCAAAAATGGAATGAAAAGAGCGCTAAGCTTTTTAATGCTCTGTTTCTTTTTCGTAGCGGTAAGTATTGGTGCCCATGCACAGAAAACCGTTACCGGAGAAGTAAAAGACGAGGGAGGACTGCCACTTCCGGGGGTTTCAGTTATTATTAAAGGTACTGCAACCGGAACAGTAACCGGCATTGACGGCGATTATTCCATCTCTGGTGTAAGCGATGATGCCGTTCTGGTATTTTCGTTTGTTGGAATGGAATTGCAGGAGGTCGCTGTTGGCAATCAAACTACAATCAATGTAACCATGAACACCTCCACCATTGGTTTGGAGGAAGTTGTTGCCATTGGTTACGGAACTCAGAAAAAAGCTAACCTGACTGGTTCGGTAGGTGTTGCCACAGCCGAACGCCTGGAGAACCGTCCGATTACATCAGCCGGACAAGGATTGCAAGGAGTAATTCCGAACCTGAACATTACCATCCGAAACGGAGACCCGACACGAACCGCTGATTTTAACGTTCGTGGTATGGAATCCATTAGTGGTGGTGATCCGCTTATTTTGATTGACGGTGTTCCCGGAAATATGGATAAACTAAATCCGAACGATATTGAAAGTATTACCGTGCTGAAAGATGCTGCGGCCGCTGCAGTTTACGGCGCCCGGGCTGCTTTTGGGGTTATTCTGGTTGAAACAAAAAGAGGGAAAACGGGTAAAATGACCGTAACACTGGCAACCGAGCAATCGGCCACCAAACCAATTGCATTGATCGATCCGGTAAAAGATCCTTTAACCGCTGCACTTGCCTGGAACCAGGCAACCAACAGAACAAGCGGTACGGCCCGTTACGATGATGATTATCTGGAAGGTTTTCAGCGCTGGAAAGAGAATCCAACCCTTGAAAATGAATGGGGTGTATATGACGGAGATCTTCGTCATTACGGTTACACCGACTACAAGGGCATGACGATTGATGACTATTCGTGGCAGCAAAAATACGATATGAATATTTCGGGAGCTACCGATGCTGCTTCGTATTATGTTTCTTTTGGATTTATCGACAAGGAAGGCTGGGCAAAACTTCCAAAAGAAAAAGATTATTTATACAAAAGGTACAATGTGTTAATGAAAGCCGATTTCAAAATCAATGACTGGATGACGATGGATGAACAAATCAGCTGGAGTGCAGAGCATAACGACCAGCCGCATTTTTACAACTGGGACACCAATATCAATTCCATTGCCAGGGTGCAGCCAAACCACATGGTTACTTTCCCCGATTTACCCTACTACCTGGAACCGGGCGATCGCGCGCAGTTTGAACCCTACATCGGAAAATATTTCCTGAGTTTAAATGCATTGCCTTACTGGGAAGACGGTGGCCGTGATACCGATACCCAGCAACGCCTTATGATGAAACAGGGAGTTACACTTACTCCGGTAAAAGGTTTGAGAGTGCGCGGCGACTTTTCATACAGTACCTATCACCGCGAAAGACAGGATGTAGCCAGTAAAATTGAAGGGATTCAAAATACCGATCTAACCAATCTTCAGATAGGTAACGGATTTAGCGGTACTGATTTTATCAGAAATTATTCTTACTATGATCAGTATTATGTTGCCAACATTTATGGCGAATATACCGTTCAGGGTTTAACGGATCATTTTATAAAAGCTATGGTGGGCTACAACCAGGAATGGGGCAGAAATACCTATGTGAGTGCACAGGCAAATACCCTGATTACTCCTTTGATTCCCGACCTGAATGCAACAACAGGAACACAGCAAACATTTGGCGGTAAATCGCATGTTACCCTGAGAGGTTTGTTTTATCGTTTTAATTACAGCTACAAAGACCGTTATCTGTTGGAAGCCAACGG
>JAFGDX010000039.1 GCA_016931875.1 Prolixibacteraceae bacterium | reverse complement strand
TAAAAATATTACAATTCCGATGAATAGGGAAATAAAAAATTCACCCCAAAACCGGCTTTCCAAAAAAACAAAGTAATTGGCTACAAGGTAACAAACCGGAATTGCCAGAATGACAAGCATTTCCTGTGAAACGGGCGGGATAAAAATAAAACCAATGAGCGAAAAGACAAAAATCAGAAACAAAACGGTGAAGTACTTACGGGAACTTACCTTTTTGGTGTCGTATTGCCGGATAATTTTGGCAGAGGCAAGAATGGTGAGAATACTTAGAAAAGCAAGAAAAATTTGCAGATAAATGTTCTTTTTAAAATGGTTATTTACAGATGTGAGGTTTTGCTCGAATGTTTTCAGCACCTCTAAAAGTTGATCGGTTAGGATTGCATAACTCAGGGCAAAAAACAAGGGTAATAAAAACCCGAGTGTATTTGCAGTAAAAATCCGCCAATGTTTTTCTTTGCTTAAAATGGCGGTTCCGGCCAGAAATGCGGGGAAAAGAATGACGCTATCGAAATAGAACAGGGCGCCAACGCCCAGAAAGAATCCCGAGTCGAAAGCAGCGGAATAGGGGCGCGAGACATCAAAAGCACTAAACAAACGGTAAAGGGCCAACATCAAAAATACGGCCGCAAAATAGACCGGGTGCAGAGTATGCATTTCGGTTAATCCGCCCGTTATTAAAACAAACAGGGGGGCAGGCAGCATGGTTCGTATGCGAATAAAAGCATACTGGGTGTTCAGAAATTGCATTAAAAAAGCGAGGAACAAAACCAGGGCCAGTGAAAGAATACTTTCGGCAAACCAGCTGCTTTTCAGAAATTCGTGGATGGGCCTGAAAAGAAGATTATCGCTTTCGCCGTTGTAAAATGAATAGATGTACGGCTTTATCAGGCTTGTACTCCAAAGAATAAGGCCGAACAAAGCTGTGAGCAGATAATTTACTGAACGGTTTGATTTTAATATTCTTAGTATCATTTGTTATAGGTCGAAACCTAAGTCTTTCCGGTAATATTTTTTATCAAAGTGAATGATTTCAGCATTTTTATAGGAAATTTCCAAAGCTTCTTTTACTGAAAGGCCGTATGAACTTACCGAGATAACCCGCCCGCCGCTGGTAACCACATGGTTTCCATGGGATTGGGTGCCGGCATGAAAAACAATGCTGTTTTCCACATTTCCGGTTCCGGTAATTTTTTTTCCTTTTTCGTAACTTCCCGGATATCCGCCAGAAACAAGCATAACAGTTACGGCAGTGCGCGGGTCAATTTCAATGTTCTTTTCGTGTAAAGTTCCGGTTGCTGCACCTTCCAGCAAATCCACAAAATCAGATTTTACACGCAAAATTACCGCTTCGGTTTCCGGGTCGCCCATCCGTACATTGTATTCAATCACAAACGGGTTGCCATTTACATTAATGAGCCCAAAAAAGATAAAGCCGTTGTATTCGATGTTTTCTTTTTGCAACCCGTTTATGGTTGGCTGAATAATGCGCGTTTCCACTTTTTCCATAAATTCCGGTGTTGCAAACGGTACCGGAGAAATGGCGCCCATTCCGCCGGTGTTCAGTCCGGTGTCACCTTCACCAATTCGTTTGTAATCCTTGGCTTCGGGCAGTATTTTGTAGCTTTTCCCATCGGTAATTACAAAAACCGACACTTCAACACCACTTAAAAATTCTTCGATAACCACTTTACTGCTGGCTGCTCCAAACTGTCCGCCAAGCATTTCCTTTAACGATTTTTCCGCTTCTTCCAGCGAGTCGATAATCAGCACTCCTTTTCCGGCTGCCAACCCGTCGGCTTTCAGAACAAAAGGCGGGGTCATAGTTTTCAGAAAAGCAGTTCCTTCCTTTAAGTTTTCAGATGAAACAGTAAGATACCGGGCGGTGGGAATGTTGTTCCGCAGCATAAAATCTTTGGCAAAATCTTTACTTCCCTCCAGGAGTGCGCCGGCTTTTTTGGGTCCAACTACTTTGATGTTTTTTAGCATTTCGTCGCCGGCAAAATAATCGTGTATTCCTTCAACCAAAGGAACTTCGGGCCCAACAACAACCATGTTGATTTGATTGTCGAGTACCAGTTTTTTTATAAGCTGAAAATCGCTGACACTGGTTTCCAGGTTTGTTCCTATTTCAGAAGTTCCGGCATTTCCGGGGGCAAAAAACAGCTTTTCAACTTTGCTGCTTTGTTTAATTTTCCAACCCAGGGCATGTTCCCTGCCACCGGAACCAATTATCAAAATATTCATCGAAAAATGCGTTTTTAAAAATTTGATTGTGAAGATAAGTTTTTATTTAGTCGTAATCAAAAAAAACGGGGTGCCGCCATATCAACTTTTACTCAATTTAATTTTGAAAAACAGGCTATTTTTCATCCAATCTGATTTTGTGCCGGTTCATGGTTAGTACCCTGAAAACTGGTTTCGTTTGGTGAGAAAATATTTCAGAAGATAAATAACAGAGCCAATGTAGGGAAACAAAATAACTACCATAAGCCACAGGATTCGCGGGAGCTTTTTTTCATTCCTCAAAATAAGGGCAATGGCAACAATGATTAGAGCCAGGTAAATAATAAAAACGATGATATTTTGCGGCGAACTTATCATTTTTTCCATCGTGTTTTTTGCGGTAATTTAATTCTCTCAGAAAGAAACAACGATGCCGGATTGTAAATGCGCAATCCGGCACCGGGGTTTTAAAATTTTAGCTGGCATTGTATTTTTCAAAATGCAACTGGATGGTCTCGGCAATTTTTTTCGAAAGTTCTTCATCTCCATCCACTCTCACCATTCGTTCCATTTTTTGGAGATAAAAAAGATTTCTTTGAATCTCTTCGTTTATATCCTGTGTATTTCTGATTTGAGGTGCAAGTGAAAGAAAATAGGCCAGCTCGTTGTTGAAAACGCCAAAGGCAGTTTCAACCATTTGTTTTCCTTTTTCCGAAGCGCCGGCGGCAAAATAGGTTTCGGCAAGTTCCATGGCAAAATATTCGTACTGAACAATTTCATTCGGAACCAGTTCGAGGCACCGGTCGATAACGGCAATGGCCGAGTCGTTTTTGCCTTCTTCAACAAGAGCGCGGGCAAGCCGGTTAAAGCTGTTTCTGATGTTGGTCATCATCCGGGCATTGTTTTCATCAACATAAATGTCCGGGTCGTTCATATTTCCGTATTCAAATTTGTTCATCAGGTTGTCGTACATAATGTCGGTAGCTACCGAACCAAACCGCAGTGTTTGCGGCGAGCTTTGCGATTTTATGGGTACAAAGCGGTAGGCAAAACCTTCAACCTGGAAATAGTCGTGAAGGTTCATGTATTTGCTGCTTCCAACGGTAATTGCCCAGTAAACGGGGCGTTCCCAGTTGTTGGTAGCCAACAGGTCGAGAATCATCATTTCATCTTTTGGAAGGAAGGAACGGTTTGATAAATCGATGGTGATGGTATCTACAATTTTATCGTAATCCTGTGGCCGAACCACCTTGTTCCGGATAACCGCTTCTTTGTCCACTTTAAACGACAATATTTTTTTAGGAAGATAAGCGGCATTTTCGGCCTGTTGAAGTTTGGTTGCCGGATTGTCGTCGGCAATAAAATTAACTCCTTCTTTTAACCCTACTGACTCTCTGGATATTCGCGGATCATCAAGCAGATAAATTAAATCACGTGTTCCCTGGCGGTATTTGTCGGTAGTCATTGAAAATGGAACCGGTTCCGACTCGTAGGCTTTTCGTTTCATTTGGTCGATGTACCAGTCGGTTTGCAAATAACTGAGGTTGCAAACCCTCACATCGGTTCGTACTCCCTCTACATCCTGGTTGTACCAAAGCGGGAAGGTGTCGTTGTCGCCGTTGGTAAAAAGGATGCCGTTGGGTTGACAGGTTTTCAGATAGTTGGCACCTATATCCCGCGCTGTGTACCTGTCGGAACGGTCATGGTCATCCCAGTTTTCAGCAGCCATAATTCCTGGAACCAAAGCCAGCGTTACAATGCCCGCCAACCCGGCGGAGATGTTTTCCGGAATATATTTTTTTAAGGCCTCATACAAAGCCAGAACACCCAGTCCAATCCAAATGGCAAAAGCATAAAACGATCCGGCATAAGCATAATCGCGTTCGCGCGGCTGATGCGGGTACTGATTGAGATACACGACAATGGCCAGCCCGGTCATAAAAAACAGAAGGAATACAATCCAAAGCCCCTCTTTTCCCTTTTTCCCTTTTTTGTATTGATAAAGAATTCCTAAAATTCCTAAAATGAGCGGCAAAAAATAATAGGTGTTTCTGGCTTTGTTGTTGGCAAAACGTGCCGGCAGGTCGTCCTGATCCCCCAGCCTCATTTCATCAATAAATTTGATTCCGCTGAGCCAGTTTCCGTAGATTTTACTTCCGTGGCTTTGAATATCATTTTGCCGGCCTGCAAAATTCCACATAAAGTACCTGAGGTACATGTGATTGACCTGATAGCGGAAAAAGAATCGCAGGTTTTCTCCAAATGTGGGTTTAATGATGGTTTCCATTTCGCCGCGCTCGTTGCGGTGTTGTACCCGTGTTCCTTTAATTTCTCCCCATTTCTGATAATCTTCTGCATGGATATCTTCCATGGAGCTCCACATCCGGGGGAAGAATGTTTTAAATTTCTCGTCGTAGTTGGGGATGATTCGGTTATAGGTAATTACATATTTCCCGTCAATTTGTGAATAAATTGGTTTTCCATCCAAAAATCGTTCACGGGCATCGTAGGGAGAATTAAAGTACTGTCCGAAAAACAACGGCCGTTCGCCATACTGTTCACGATTGAGGTAGCTTAACAATGAAAAGGCGTTGTTCGGGCTGTTTTGGTCCATCGGCGGTTTGGCCGATGAGCGGATGATAATCAGTGCAAAAGATGCATACCCCAGCATAATTACCGCAATGCCGACAAGAACTGTGTTCAACAGAATTTTTTTGTTTTTATGGGTGTAATAAATTCCAAATGCAATGGCGGCAACCAGGGCAGCTGCATAAAACAGAAGTCCCGAGTGATAGGGGAGACCAAAGGTATTTACAAACAGCAACTCAAACCACGACCCAACGGTAACCACTCCCGGAATGATTCCGTACATAATTCCGCCAAGGAGCACCACCGAAATAACCAGCGCGTAAATAATGCCTTTCCGGTTAACGTCGTATTTTTTAAAATAGTAAACAAAAACAATGGCCGGAATAGCCAGCAGGTTTAACAGGTGGACGCCGATGGAGAGACCAACAATGTAGGCAATAAAAATGAGCCAGCGATTGGCATGTGGCTGATCGGCAATATTTTCCCACTTCAGGATTGCCCAAAACACAACGGCAGTTATTAATGAAGAGGTGGCATATACTTCTCCTTCAACGGCTGAGAACCAAAACGTGTCGGAAAAAGCATAAGCCATGGCGCCGGTGAAACCACTGGCAATAATTGCAAAAGT
>JAFGDX010000368.1 GCA_016931875.1 Prolixibacteraceae bacterium | reverse complement strand
TGGCTTTGCCGGCGGGCGTGAAGATATCTGGGAACCCGAAGAAGATATATACTGGGGCTCGGAAGGCGAATGGCTGGAAAACCAGCGTCACAACAAGGAAGGTGAACTTGAGGGGCCACTGGCTGCCGACCACATGGGGTTGATATATGTAAATCCGGAAGGGCCCGACGGTGATCCGGATCCTCAAAAAGCTGCCTATTTTATCCGGCAGTCGTTTGCCCGAATGGCGATGAATGATGAGGAAACCGTTGCGCTGATTGCAGGCGGACACACTTTTGGAAAAGTGCACGGTGCCGCTCCCGATTCCAATCTTGGGTCTGATCCCGAAGCGGCTCCCATTGAAGAGATGGGGCTTGGCTGGAAAAATAAATACGGTAAGGGAAATGCGGAAGATACCATTACCAGCGGTCTTGAGGGAACATGGACAAAAACACCCACGCAGTGGAGCAATAACTTTCTGCAAAATCTTTTTGATTATGAATGGGAACTGACAAAAAGCCCGGCAGGTGCTTATCAGTGGAAACCCAGAGGGCAGGCTGGTGCAGGAAGTGTTCCCGATGCACATATTCCGGGAAAAAGAAATGCCCCGTTTATGCTTACAACCGACCTTTCACTGAGAGTTGACCCTGATTATGAAAAAATTGCACGCCGGTTTTATGAAAATCCGGATGAGTTTGCAGATGCATTTGCACGTGCGTGGTTTAAGCTGACACACCGTGATATGGGGCCAAAAGCCCGTTATCTGGGGCCGGAGGTGCCCGCCGAAGACCTGCTTTGGCAAGACCCCATTCCGGCTGCGGATTATGAACTGATTGACGACCAGGATGTAGCTGTACTAAAAGGGAAAATTCTTGATTCCGGCTTGTCGGTTTCCGAACTGGTTTCAACTGCATGGGCATCCGCTTCCACTTTCCGCGGTTCGGATATGCGGGGTGGCGCCAACGGAGCCCGTATCCGGCTGACACCGCAAAAAGACTGGGAAGTGAACAATCCGAATCAACTGGCAAAAGTATTGGGAGTGCTGGAAGGTATTCAAAACGAATTCAACAACACGCAGTCAGGAAATAAAAAGGTTTCGCTTGCCGACCTGATTGTGCTGGGTGGATGTGCAGCAGTTGAAAAAGCAGCCGGCAATGCCGGTCATGAAGTGACAGTGCCCTTTACACCGGGACGCACCGATGCGTCGCAGGAACAGACCGATGTGGAGTCATTCTCATACCTCGAACCGGTGGCAGACGGGTTCCGTAACTACCTGAAATCCGGGCAAAAAAATCCGGCAGAGCATCTGTTGATCGACAAAGCTCAGTTACTCACACTAACGCCCCCGGAAATGACTGTTCTTGTGGGTGGGCTGCGTGTGCTGGATACAAACTTCGATCACTCGAAACACGGGGTTTTTACAAATAATCCGGGAACACTCACCAACGACTTTTTTGTTCATCTGCTTGATATGGGGACAACCTGGAAATCGGTTTCAGAGTCGGAAAACCTGTATGAAGGAAGCGATCGGAAAACCGGAGAACTTAAATGGACAGGTTCCCGTGTAGATCTTATCTTTGGCTCCAACTCAGAACTTCGCGCGCTGGCCGAAGTTTACGGAAGCGCTGACTCTATGAAGAAATTTCTGAATGACTTTGTAGCAGCCTGGAACAAGGTGATGAACCTGGATCGTTTTGATATCAAATAATGAAAATAATTTGAAACAGAATTTAATAAGCAACTGATTGATAAAAGGTGGTTCGGAATTGGACCACCTTTTTATTTGTGCATGCAGTTCCTCCCAAAATGCCTGCAATAATTCAATTTCAAAATTTAAATCTTCAATGAACCGCGGAAACCCCTGGCTGCATAATAAGAGTCTGCTCCGTTGTGATACAAAAAGACATGGTCATACCGACGATCACAAAAAACGGCCCCGCCAAGTTTACGGATTTCAGCCGGTGTTTGCACCCAGCTCGATGTTTTTAAATCAAACCTTCCAAGTTGTTGTAGTTCCCGGTATTGTTCTTCTGTTAAAAGCTCAATTCCCATAGCGGCCGCTAAATTCACAGCGCTGTCTTTGGGCTTGTGTTCTTTTCTCGACTCCAGCGCTTTATGGTCGTAGCAAAGGCTTCTGCGGCCTTTGGGGCTTTCCGGCGAACAATCATAAAAAATGTATTCGCCTGTTTTGTTATCATATCCAACAACATCCGGTTCACCGCCGGTTTCTTCCATTTCGTTGAGCGACCACAGTTTTTCAGGATTCTCCTCGAGTTTTGCCTGTATTTTGTCCCATTTCAATTCGTCGTGACGGTTCATATTTTTCTCAAAACGGGCTTTTAATGTTTTGAGCAGTCCTTCACGTTCTTCCGTTGATAATTTATTTTTATTGCTGTTCATTATGTTTTTCCTTTCGTAATAGTAATACACTAATCATTTAATCCTTTTCCGGCAAAAATTTGCGGGATGCACTTTGCAATTCTTGATACGCGGGTTTTGGACTGTTTGGGTTGCGAAAAATGAAGTAAGTATGCTCTTTGCCGCCCGGGTGTCAATGCCTCGAAAGCAGCTTTCAATGCAAGGTTTTTATCCAGCTTTGTTTGAAATTCTTCAGAAACGGAAAATTCTTTTGTTTTTTTTAAAGGTGCCTTCAAACCCGCTTTTTCCACTTCAATGGCTTCAAAAATATAAGCTTTCAGCGTGGCTTCCATCTCAATGATCTGGCCAACATTAGTGAACCGTATCTGGCGGGCCGCCTGCACATTTTCCGTTTGCCGGATGAGAATGCCGGCCGTATCTTTTAGCAAAGCGCCTTTGTGAAACAAAAGAGCACAGTAGTTTTTAAATCCATGGATCAAAACAACATTGCTGTTTTGAAACGTATAACACGGGTGCATCCATTTATATGCTTCGTTCAGTCCGCAATCAAGAACAATGGCACGCAGTTGTTTAAACTCCTCTTTCCATTTTGAATCTCTGTTAAAAAATGTATCAATTTTCGGATTTGTTGTATTCATGTGTGCCATATTGTTTTTGAATAACAAAAGAATTCAGTTTCGGTTTGTTGTATACGCCCCAATCATCATTATTTTACTCATTCAAAAATTTATGAATTTTTTGGTTTTACTGCCATGAGTTTTCTGCTGTCGGGCCTGAAATACCAGGACAGCACAGTCATGGTCAGCAAAATTAACGAAGGAAGCGCTTCACTGAACGGTTGCCCCATGGTCATGTGCGAGGCTGCTGCTCCTGACATGGCAAAGAAAAATCCGGCATAGGCCCATTCTTTTACCAAAGGAAATTTTGGAACCAGAATGGCAACCACGCCTAAAATTTTCCAAGCGCCAAGGATGGACAACATGTAAATTGGGTAACCCAAGCGGCTGACGATATCTACATAACCTCCTGTTTGAAGGAGTTGTTGCACACCACCTGCTGTCATTCCAAATGCAAGGAAGCCGGTAGTAATCCAATAAATAATTTTATTTCTTTTTGTCATAACGGGTTATTTTTATTCAGATGAATGTTTCGGGTAGATTTGAGTAACTATTTTTTGCAACTGGTTGTGTGCCATGTTAATGCCTTGTGCAAACGGCATCCGCAGCAACTGGTTGCGGTATTCAATTGATTTGAATACAATGTGCATATTGAGTTTGCTGGTGTTGTTGGTCAGTTTTTCAAATTCCAGGAACTCAAGCTGAACGGCAAAATTTGTATCCTCCATTTCAAATGTCCGGGTGATTTTTTGATCCGGGTAAAATTCATGGATGGTTCCGTTGGCTTTAAAAACCACATTGCCCTGTGCATCACTGGTTTCAAATTGCCAGCTGCCGTGTTTTTTATTCTCCAGTTTCAGCACTTTGGTTCCCATCCACTGTTCAATAATTTCAGGTTCAGTATAGGCTTTAAAGAGCAGTTCCACCGGTAAATCAAATTCGCGGGTTACCAGAATTTCCTGTTTGCCGTTTTCGGCATGTACTTTTGTTTTTCGTTCCATATTATTATTATTTGTTTGATTGG
>JAFGDX010000367.1 GCA_016931875.1 Prolixibacteraceae bacterium | reverse complement strand
CTGGGAAAACATGTTTTTGCCCGTCATTTCCAGTTTGCCGGAACCGACCAACAGCGCCGTGAAGATTTGCAAACAGCACTCGACGACCCCGAAACCGGTGCTATTCTCTGTTCGCGCGGTGGGTACGGAACCGTTCGAATCATCAACAAACTTGACTTCGAAAATTTTCAGAAAAAACCAAAATGGCTGGTGGGGTTCAGCGATATTACCATTTTACACTCGTGTATAAACAACCTGGGTATTGCCACCATTCACGGCGCAATGCCGCGGTACTTCTTTGAAAAGAACGGCACACCGGCTGAAAACCTGAAATCGTTGCTACAGGTACTTTCAGGAGACAAAGTTGCATATACTTTTAAAAACGGAGAACACAACCGGAAAGGAACGGTTGAAGCAGAATTGGCGGGAGGAAATCTTTCCATTATTTCCAGTCTTCAGGGAACAAAATACGAACTCGAAACCAGGGGAAAAATTCTTTTCCTGGAAGATATTGATGAATTTTTTTACCATGCCGACCGGATGATGCATCAGCTAAAACTGGCCGGAAAACTGGATAAACTGGCGGGGCTGGTTTTGGGCGATTTTACCGAAATGAAAGACAATAAATCGCCCTTTGGAAAAAGCATTCACGAAATAATTTCCGAAGCCGTGGAAGAATATAATTTTCCGGTTGCTTTTGGATTTCCGGCAGGGCACGATAAAAAAAACCTGGCCCTGCCTTTGGGTCAAACCTGGAAACTAAGTGTTTCTGAAAAATTTTCTGTATTAAAATTAATCTGACTACCTTATTATTTACTTCTGAAATAAATGGTTACACAACGCGAAACAGGAGAAATGGCCGAGGGAATTGCCGAACAGTATTTATCAAAACTGGGCTACACAATTCTGGATAAAAACTGGTATTACGGGCATTTGGAACTCGACATTGTAGCCCGCGACAAAAATGAACTTGTTATTGTAGAAGTAAAATCGCGCAACGGGATTCGGTATGAGCATCCTTCGGAGGCCGTTACCAATGCAAAAATGAAACGAATTGTGGAAGCCGCCGACGCTTACATCCAGGAAAAAGACATCAATCTGGAAACCCGTTTCGATGTAATAACCGTTATCTTTTTTAACCAAAGACACGAACTGGAACATTTTAAAGATGCATTTTATCCTACACTTTAAATTTTGAATTCAGAAGGAAAAAATTACTTTTAACCCGTAATTTTAATTTCACAATCATGAATATTGAAGAACTACGTGAGTATTGCCTTTCGTTAAAAGGCGTATCCGAAGATTTTCCGTTTGATGAAACCACACTGGTTTTTAAGGTTGGGGGCAAAATGTTTTGCCTTACCGATTTGGAAGGCGAATTATCGATTAATGTAAAAAACGACCCCGAAAAAAATATTGAATTACGTGAAGAATACCCGGCTATAAAACCCGGCTATCACATGAATAAAAAACACTGGAACACCATTTTGATCGACGGGTCCCTTTCCGATGATATGATTAAAAATTTTATTGACGAATCATACGATTTGATTGTGATGGGATTGACACGGAAACAGCAACAGGAAATAAAAAATTCATAACCATATTCAATGTGTAAAAAAGGGCTTCTTTTTATTCTGGTTTTTGCTTTTGCCATTCAGCTTTCGGCTCAGGAAAACCAGGCAGAATTTGAAATTATTACCAAATTAAACCACACCCCGGTTATCAGCCAGGGAAGCACAGGAACCTGCTGGAGTTTTGCTACAACCAGTTTTCTGGAGTCAGAAATTATGCGAAAAGGGTTCCCTGAAACGGATCTTTCTGAAATGTTTTTTGTTTATAATGCTTATCTGGATAAAACCGAAGAGTATTTATTATACCACGGCAACAACAATTTTAGCCAGGGAGGGCAGGCACATGATGTACTGAACATTCTGAAAGAAAAAGGAATGGTTTTATACGATGCATACCCGGGAGAAAAAACCGATGGAAGATACAACCACCGTGAATTGGTTCAGGAATTAAGTGACACGGTTGATGAACTAAACAAAAAAAGAAAAAATTTTACGCTTACTGACATCAAGCCGGTAGTACCTGTTTTAAAAGAAAAAATAGGCAAATTACCAAATAAGGTAAAAACCGCTGACGGTAATTTTTCTCCGGCAAACTTTCGCGACAAGTTTGAACTGAATCCCGAAGATTATGTAGAATTAACTTCATACAACCACCACCACTTTTATGAACAATTTGTACTGGAAGTACCCGACAACTGGTCGAACGATTTGTACTACAACCTGCCCATTGACGAGTTGATGGAAGTAATGACCTACTCCATCAACAACGGTTACACTATAGCCTGGGACGGTGACACAAGCGAAAAAACGTTTAATCATAAACTTGGAAAGGCCGACCTTCCTGAAAAACAGATTGGAAAAGCAGATCAGGAACTGCGGCAAAAAACTTTTTTCGACAGAACCACCACCGACGACCATTTAATGCACATTGTAGGACTCTCGAAAGACAAAAGCGGAAGAACTTGTTTTTATACAAAAAATTCGTGGGGGGCCGACAGCAACGATTTTGGGGGCTACCTTCACATGACCGAAGATTATGTGCGCTTAAAAACCATTGCCATCCTGGTTCATAAAAATGCCATTCCCAACCGGATAAAGGCAAAATTAAAACTGTAATACCATGCAGGAATTTCAGCTGAAATCAGACTTTATTGAACTTGTAAAACTGCTTAAATTGTTAGGTATTTCCGAAACCGGCGGACATGCAAAAATACTGGTGGAAGAAGGTGAAGTTTTTTTAAATGGCAATCAGGAATTCAGAAAACGCGCCAAATTACGCCACGGCGACACTATTAAGGTTTTAGGTGAAACCATCCGGATTGTTTCGCAAAAAGAATAAAAAAAAGCCGGGATTTATTCCGGCTTAAAGGACAATTGTGCGAAACAGAGCTTTCCATTCAGGACGGAGTTTAACGCAAAAGAGGTTTCTATTTTGCACCTAAGCTACAAATATACGAGTTTAAAGATTGTTTTGCCTTTGATTTCCAGATATTTTTGATTTTTTCTGCAAAAACCAATATACCAAAAATCACTGTTCCGGTTAAACTACCCTTCAACCCTTAACTACATATAATACAAGCCACCCTGAAAAAAAGTTCATCACATCATCCTGAGAACCGGAAAATTCAGAATGAACTACTTTTGAATATGAACATCCATTTGCGGGAATGGAATATTGATTCCTTCCAAATTGAATGTTTTGTAAACCTCCTCATTAAAATCAAAGAAAATCGCCCAGTAATCAGATGCTTCGGCCCAAACGCGCACCACCATATTCACTGAACTATCAGCCAGTTCGGAAACCGCAACAAAAGGCTCCGGATCTTTCAATATTCTTTCATCCTTATCAATAAGGGCAAGCAGTATCTTTTTTGCTTTATCCACATCGTCGCCATAGCCAATTCCAAACACAAAATCGACCCTTCTTCTTGGTTCAGTCGAATAATTCACCATTGACGAAGTTGAAAGCCCGCCATTGGGGATGATAATGGTTTTATTATCCGGTGTTTTTAAAATGGTATTAAATATCTGTATTTCGCTTACACTTCCTGAGTGCCCCTGTGCATCAATATAATCACCGGCTTTAAAGGGTTTGAACAACAATATCATTACACCGCCGGCAAAATTCTGAAGCGTTCCCGAAAGCGCCATACCTACCGCAAGGCCTGCGGCACCTAAAACTGCAATAAACGAGGTCATTTCAACGCCCATCATTCCAACAACACTTATAATAAGCATCATTTTCAAAAGAATTCCTATCATACTGTTCAGAAACCCTTTCAGAGAAGCTTCCATATCGCGCTTATCAAAACCTTTCCTTGCGGCTTTTTGAATCATTTTAATAATCCACCAACCAATAAGCAAAGTAATAATTGCTCCAATAAGCCGTGGCCCAAATGTTAGAATTACATCATAAATTTTTTCCGAAATACTTTCAACTGATTCCATAATTTAACTTCATTAAAATTTCAGGTAATTTACAAAAATTAGATCACTTTTATTTGAAGTCATCCAATCAATCCCGTCCATTCTTCAAAATTGAAACCAATACCACTTGTTTTTTGCCATACAAAATAGGCTAAACCAATTACCACTTATTCTGTTTTACAAACCAGTGGCTAAATAAAATACACCATTTACATGACAGCGATTTAAGTTCTGATTTATATTTTATCTTTGTTTTATGACTCAGTTTAACGCCATAATTGTTGATGACGAATTGAATGTAAGGCAAACACTTGAACTGCTTGTGAGACATTATTGCCCGGAAATCAGGCTGTGTGGAAGTGCTGATTCGGCTGCAGCTGCCCGGCAGTTGCTAAAGGCTTTTGACATCCATTTAATTTTTCTCGATATTTCAATGCCCAACGAAAACGGGTTCGATTTTATCGCCTCTGTACCCAAAGAAAATTACGCTGTTGTTTTTACCACTGCACACGAGGAATATGCATTAAAAGCCATAAAAGCCAATGCCATTGATTATTTGTTAAAGCCGATTAATCCATCTGAGTTGAAAGAAGCGGTGGAAAAAGCCACCGCCTACCTGAAACTACGGCTTCAACAGAATAAAATACAGGATATTTACAATGAATCGCTCGAAAATTTAATTCAACAGGTAAAAAGCGGAAACAACCAGGTAAATAAAATAACGGTGGTTGAAAAATTTGGATTCCGAATTGTTGAAGTGGACACCATCCGGTATTTGGAAGCCGATAGCAATTACACCATCTTACATCTTTCGGGGCTGGAAAAAATAATTTCGAGCAAATCATTGGGTGAGTTTGAAAAAGTACTGGACCCGAATCAATTTTTCAGAATTCATAAATCAAACATAATCAACCTGGATTATTTAAAAGGATTTTCGAGCTACCAGGGATATTTTGCCATCCTGGATGACAAAACAAAACTTCCCATTTCCAGAAGACGGTTTAATGAATTCAGGGAATTGGTCGGAACACAGTCAAAATCTATTGATTAGTGAATAAAAAATACTTTTTATTACATATTTTTTTATGGTTCCTCCTTCCGGTATCCGGAGTAAATCCGTTTATAAAAAACTATACCATTGCCGAAGGACTCCCAACCAATAAAATTATCCACGTTTATCAGGATAACCAGGGATTTATATGGTTTGCCACCGATGCCGGTGTTATCCGTTTCGATGGAAGCACCTTTAAAACCTATTCTACCAGCGAAGGATTAAGCGACAATATTGTTATGCGTATTAAACAGGATTCATCGGGCCGGCTATGGTTTTTGAATATGAACGGCTCATTAAACTACTATATAAATAACACCATATACAATGAACAAAACGATTCGCTGCTTACCCAATTAAAAGCCAATTTCTATTTTTATGATTTTTTCGAGGATAAAGACTCAACCCTTTACTTTTACAATTCCATTTCCGATGTTTGCATATTAAAAAAGGATAACCCCGAAATAACCCGTTTGAATTTTGGTTTAAACAACCAGCACGATCTGAGCCTTTTCCATTTAAACAAATCAGCTGATAATAAATTCCTTTTATGGTCGGCGCTGGGTATTTACGAATCGGAAGCGATAGGCGACAGTGCCTACCTAAATTCATTTCCAGACTTTCTTATTGAAAAGGTTTTTCAGTTTCAACAAAATAAAACCATTGCATTTGACCGAACAGGATATGCCAACATCTATCAGGGGAAAAAAATACTCAAAAGGCATGTTTTTCATACTGAAACACAATTTATCAATTCTCTGATTACTGATTCTGAAGGACTTACCTGGATGGCAACCTACGATAAAGGAATATTGTGTTTTGATGGCGACAAAATTGTATTTCAATTTGATGTTGAACAAGCACAGGGAATTTTAATTGACAAAGAAAATAACATTTGGGCTACATCGTCATCAAAAGGGATATATAAAATTAACAGGGAAATACTCAAATACCAGTACTGGGAAACCGAAAACTTTGAAAATTCCGGCATAAAATCGATTGAACCAACCAACAACGGAAAACTTTGGGTAACCAACGGAAAATCGCTTTTTGTTGTAAACAACGAGAAAGTGACCAGGATGAACCTCAACATGGATGAAACCGTACTCACAAATATCTACCACGCCAAAAACAATACCTTGTTGACCAGCACTATGGGAGGGAGGCTGCATGCAATAAATGAAACAATTTATGATGAAAAAACCAATTCGGTAAAATTTGGAGAACACAAAAGATTACCCTACAAGGTTAAAAAGCTAAGCGTTGCCTCCGACGAGAGTAAAATATACTCCTATATCAACGACCGTCTCCTGGTTATTGAATTCGCAAATGAACTCGACTGTCAGGTAATCGGATTACGAACAGGAAGAATAAACAACGTCATTATCAACAAAGACAATAACCTGGTAATTAATGCCGAAAGAAATTACCTGACCATTGATACCGTTTTCAGGCTTAATTTGCCCCTTCAACCTTACAACGGAAAAACAATTACATCGCATTTAACCATCAATAATGAATATGAAATTTACAACATCATAGGCAACCAATTGATATTGAAAGACAACCATAATTTATACGATTTAACCAAAAATCTCCGTGCGCAAATTGATTACCGGATAAAAGGAATGGATTATCATGACAATATCCTGTTTTTTTATACAACCAAAACAGTTTATTTTATTGAAAACCCATTAAAAATAACAACCGGAGCCCCTCTGGAACTCAATCGTTTAAATATTGAGTTCAACAATATTAACGACATTATTTGCCACAACAACAGGTTATACATCGCATCCGATGATGGCTTGATATCAAACACTATCTCAGATTGTGTGAATGCCGCAATTTTGGTTCCCGAACCTTATTTCTACAGCATTTTAATCGACGAAAAGGAATACGATCTGAATGCCAAACAAATCAAACTTAAAAGTAAAAAACGATTGAGCATTAACTTTGCCAGTTTGAATTATTCCTCAACGCCGTCAAACTATTCATACATGCTTGAAGGAATTGACCGGGAATGGATTACCGGAAATAATTCGCAGGTAACTTATTTAAACCTACCTCCCGGAAATTACACATTCAAACTAAAAGCTCGAAAAAGCACCGAAGAATTCAGCCCGGCAATCGAACTTCCGGTAGTGGTTCAACCCACTTTTTTTCAACGCTTTATAGTGAGAATTGTTATTTTACTGATGATTCTAACCGGAGTATTTTTTATTGTCCGCTTGTTTTATAAAAGAAAAATACAGCAAAAAGAAACCGACAGCATGATAATTACCCTCGAACATAAAGCCCTGCAATCCATGATGAATCCTCATTTTATTTTTAACGCATTGGGTTCCATTCAACGGTATTTGCTCCTAAACAAGGCCGAAGAAGCCGGAACCTATCTTTCCCAGTTTGCGCGTTTGATCAGGCAGAATATGAACTCCCTGAAATCCAATTCCATACAGATTGATGATGAACTGGAACGCCTGAGAAACTACATCGAACTGGAACAGTTTAGAATGAATAACAAGTTTGATTTTGCCATTGAAGTGGATAATAAAATTGACGGGGATGAAACGGCTATTCCCTCCATGATTATACAACCTTTTGTTGAAAATGCCATTTGGCACGGAGTTTCGTCGTTGCCGGAACAAGGAAAAATATGGATAAAAATTCATTATATCGATGAAAAAAGCCTTGAAATACTGGTAGAAGACAATGGCATTGGAATTCAACAGGCAAAACCCTACTCAAAATCAGAGCATAACTTAAACATGGGCGTTTCTCTCACCAAAAAACGATTGCAACTTATTGGTGACCGCTACGAGGTAAAATCTGAAATTATTACAGAGGAACTTTATCCGGGACTTGAATATCCGGGCACACGAATAAAAATGGTGGTGCCGGTTATTTAGTATTTTCCTATAAATTACAAAACGCAAAAAATCCATTAAATAACTATACCGAACCACACATCTTTAATTTCATACCACACAATCATTCCGGAAAAAATCGTAAAAAATATGTTGTAATATTGAATCATCATTTTTGAAGGTTCTTTATTTGTTTTAACAATAATAAAGGGAATAAATAAATAAGGGTATTACCCCAAATTATTAAGTTCTTTTAAACTGTGCTGTTTCTCCCAAACAGTAGGTTACTTTGGACAACTGTTTCCTTAAACCACCATGGAAATCCACATTACAGTTTACCAAAAACAATGCTAAAGCACAGCAGACGTCGAATAGAACTTGAGCCGGCTCAACAGATGAGCCGGCTTTTTTTTGTACAATAAAAGACCCGCTTATTAATTTCCAAAAAAGTCGACAATTTTTTATCCCCCGCGCCGAAAACAAAATCACCGAATTAAAATACTGACTATCAAAACACAACCAATTCATTTTAAAAAATATATAATCGCTGCAACAAAACAAACTGTACGAATCAACCGTTCTTTAAACAAAAATTGGTTGACCGAATGTCAAAATTCAGAATTGAAATACAAATCACATTTCTTTTACT
>JAFGDX010000366.1 GCA_016931875.1 Prolixibacteraceae bacterium | reverse complement strand
TTCAGAAAGTCCTTTTTTCGTAAATCGTAATTTTCTTTCGAAATTTTTAAGCGCTCCGGCCTGACTCTCTCTTTGCTAAAATAGATATACGGGGTTTGGCTGCGCGGAACATAGTCGATAATTTTTAGTTTTCTCAAATGTTTCAGGTAGTTATATATTTTTTCCGGATCGGTACCAGCCCTTTTTGCAAGCAATTCCTCGTCAATGGTTACATAACCTGAAAAAAGCCCCGTGTAAGAACGAAGAACGAGTTTTACAAAACCATCGAAAGCAGCATTCGCCACCTGGAATTTATATAAGTCATCGCGTGAAACGGTAAAATAAATCCGCGAGGGGTTATTCACTTCATCCGTGTATTCAAGATAACCTTCGCGCTGCAAAATCTTCAGGCTGTTGTAAACCATAGCCTGCTGGTATTTAAAAGCCTGTGCAAAACTTTGAAGACTAAATTGAAATACCTGTCCTTTTCCGTACCCCTCTGCAATTTGTAAAAAGTTACACAGCGAGTGGTATATTTTTTTTATGTTTTCAATCTCTGGGAAAGCTACCGAAACATGCTTTTTCAGCTTGGTTTTATCGGCATTGTTAAAGAGCAAAACCGCAGCAGCCTTTTTCCCGTCGCGGCCGGCCCTGCCTGCTTCCTGAAAATACGCCTCCAGCGAATCGGGGGCATCCCAGTGAATAACAAATCGCACATTCGCCTTGTCAATACCCATTCCAAAGGCATTGGTGGCTACAATAATCCGGGTTTTTCCTTCAATCCACTGGTCTTGTTTCAAACTCCTCACCTGGTTGCTGAGTCCGGCATGGTAAAAATCGGCTGATATTTTATATTTTCGGAGTTCGTCGGTAATTTCGCGGGTAGCTTTCCGGCTGCGCACATAAACAACCCCCGAGCCCTGAACTTTGCGCAAAGTATCGAGTAAATAACCGGCTTTATTTTCCACACTTCTTACCAGATAATTGAGGTTTTCGCGCCGGAACGACATTTTCAACAGGTTTTTCTCTTTGAAACCCAGTTTCTCCTGAATATCGTCGGCAACCCTGGGTGTGGCAGTAGCGGTCAGGGCTAAAAACCGGACATCGGGCAATACATCGCGCAATTTTACAATATTCAGATAACTGGGCCTGAAATCGTATCCCCATTGCGAAATACAGTGTGCCTCGTCGATGGTTACCAGGTTGATATCCATTTTCTCCAGTCGCTCAAGAAAACGCTCTGAGTTCAGTCTTTCGGGCGACACGTACAAAAATTTATAATCGCCCCACAATGCATTGTCGAGGGTTATTTTTATTTCGAGCGACGACATTCCGCTGTGAATAGCCAGTGCTTTTATCCCGCGCCGGGTGAGGTTTTCAACCTGGTCTTTCATTAGTGCAATAAGTGGTGTAACCACCAGGCAAATGCCTTTGGTTGAAAGCGAGTACACCTGAAAAGTAATTGATTTACCACCACCGGTGGGCATCAAACCAAGCGTATCTTTCCCCGAGGCTACTGATTCGATAATTTCAAGCTGCAACGGACGAAATTCAGAATAGCCCCAGTAACGCAACAATATCTGCCTGAAATCTTCCATTAATACAAATTAAGAAATCATTTTAAGGTTTAACAATTTTTATTGTTCAAAACGTGTTCATGGGGGAAATTATTCCTGAGTGGTACACTATTTTTTTGTAGTTTTGCGCATTATTTAATTCATAAAAAACAGTTGCACATGTCGTTTCTGTCGGAAAAAGTAATTTTTGAAGGATTAACATTTGACGATGTTTTGTTATTGCCTTCATATTCGGAAGTATTGCCACGCGAAGTAGATCTCTCCTCCCGGTTCACACGGTCGATAACCATTAATACACCCATTGTTACCGCCGCAATGGATACTGTTACCGAAAACAAAATGGCCATTGCCATTGCACGCGAAGGAGGAATTGGTGTTATTCATAAAAACATGGGAGTTGAAGAGCAGGCGCACCAGGTTACCACTGTAAAACGTGCCGAAAACGGAATGATTTACGATCCCATTACAATTACACCTGAAAAGAAAGTTAGCGACGCCCTGAATTTTATGGCAAAATTTAAAATAGGCGGTATTCCGGTAGTAGATGAAAATGGATATTTGGTAGGAATTGTTACCAACCGCGACCTCCGGTTCGAAAAAAATATGAACCGTAAAATCTGGGAGGTAATGACCAAAGACAACCTGGTTTCTACAACCGAATCGACCAATCTTGAAAAAGCGGCAGAAATTCTTCAGCAATATAAAATTGAAAAATTACCGGTAGTTGATAAACACAACAAGTTAATTGGGTTGGTAACCTACAAAGACATTACCAAAGCAAAAGATAAACCCTTTGCCTGTAAAGATGAAAAAGGCCGGTTGCGTGTTGCTGCAGGAATCGGGATTGCGATTGACACCATGGAACGTGTGGATGAACTGGTAAAGGCGCAGGTAGATGCACTGGTTATTGACACGGCACACGGCCACTCAAAAGCGGTGATTGAAATGCTGAAACGGATAAAAGCCAAATACCCGGAAAAAGACGTGGTGGCAGGAAACATTGGAACAGCCGAAGCAGCAATTGAACTGGTTAACGCTGGCGCCGATGCGGTGAAAGTAGGAATCGGGCCGGGCTCCATTTGTACTACGCGGGTTATTGCCGGTGTTGGAATTCCGCAGCTTTCCGCTATTTACAGTGTGGCAAAAGCAATCAAAGGCTCAGGTGTGCCCGTAATCGGCGATGGCGGAATTCGTTATTCGGGAGATATTGTGAAAGGTCTGGCTGCCGGCGCCAATTCAATTATGGCCGGCGGATTGTTTGCCGGAGTAGAAGAATCGCCCGGTGAAACGATTTTGTACCAGGGAAGAAAATTCAAATCATACCGCGGAATGGGCTCCATCGAAGCAATGCAAAAGGGCTCAAAGGACCGCTATTTTCAGGATGTGGAAGAAGATATCAAAAAACTCGTGCCCGAAGGAATCGCTGCACGGGTTCCTTTTAAAGGTTCGCTGTACGAAGTTATTTACCAGCTGATTGGCGGTTTACGCGCCGGAATGGGTTACTGCGGCGCCCACAATATTGAAAAACTTCAGGAAGCAAAATTTACCCGCATTTCATCAGCCGGGGTGCAGGAGAGTCATCCGCACGATGTGAGCATTACACGCGAAGCGCCTAATTACAGCAGCCGTCAGTAAAATGTAATTCAAACTGATACTGTTTTTAAAATTTATTATACGTTTCAGCAGGAAATGCTGTTTGAACAATAAACCGTTTAAAATGGTAAAAACCTTAAGTTTATTCTTTGTTTTGTGCTTTTCGTTTCTGGTGGTCCGGGGGCAAAAAGACGAACCGCTTATTACCATTGGCAACACAAAAATAAGTCTGGAAGAATTTGAACGGATTTACCAAAAAAACAACACCCATTTATACGCCGACACCGACAAAAAAACTCCTGCTGAATACCTGGATCTTTTTATCAACTTCAAACTAAAAGTAATTGAAGCGCAAAACCTGAAGATGGACACCAGCGCAGCTTTTATAAATGAACTGGCCGGATACAGAAAAGAACTTGCCGCTCCCTATTTAACCGACATTAACTTTGAACACAAACTGGTGGAAGAAATGTACAACCGGATGACACAGGAGGTAAATGCAAGCCATATTCTTTTCCGGGTTGGTGAGAATGCTTCGCCCGATAAAGAAAAGGAAGTTTTGCAAAAGGCGATGAAAGTACGGCGGGAAATTCAGAACGGAAAAAATTTCAATGACGCAGCCTTTGAATATTCGGAAGATCCATCGGCAAAAACCAACAAAGGGAACCTCGGGTATTTTTCAGCTTTTACAATGGTGGCTCCGTTTGAAGATGCTGCATTCACCACACCGGTTGGCGAAATTTCCGAACCCGTCAAGAGTTCTTTTGGATACCACCTCATAAAAGTAAACGACAAAAGACAAAACAAAGGAGAAATAAAAGTTGCGCATATCATGAAAATGTTCCCGCAACAGGGACTTACAACTCACGGGAAAAACCAGTTGAAGACGGAAATGGATTCTCTTTGGCAGCTTCTTGAAAAAGGAGCCGATTTTGCGCAGCTTGCCCAAAAATTCTCCGACGACAAACGTTCGGGTGCCCAGGGTGGCGAAATGCCCTGGTTTTCTGCAGGCCG
>JAFGDX010000365.1 GCA_016931875.1 Prolixibacteraceae bacterium | reverse complement strand
GTCATCAAATCATTATTGTTGAAGAAAAGTCCATCGATACGAAGACCGTACGAAAGTTTGAATCTTTCGTTAACACTCCAATCGTCCTGAACATAAGCTCCAATTTTGTTACTTCTCACACGAGCTGCAGGATTAGCTTCCCCATCGTAACCATAGGTTAAGTTTACAATTTCAGGTGTACCTCCGTTTAAGAAGTCATCGAGGCTGGAGTAGCGGTAGTATCCGGTGCCGTTACGCATATAAGAATTATCAGCCATCTTATATTCGAATGCGATACCTCCTATGATTTTGTGATTCCCCAAATAATAGGTTAACTCATCTTTAATGTTCAGTACATTGTTGTGAACACCGTTGTTCCAGGTGAAAAGTTCATACCCTAAAGAGAGATAAGCTTGTTCATCTTTCAAAATGTCGATGAAAGGGAATTCAGTTGAATTCGTTCCACGAATATCGTCAAGTTTAGAGAATGTGGCCAGGAATTGGTTAGAGATGTTTTCCGATAAACGACTGTTTAAGTCAAAAGAGAATGAATGAACAAGATTGTCCATCGAATACATCGAGTTGGCATATGACATGGAAGCCTGTGACATTCTTGCCTCAGACATACGAGTACCTCCGTCCATAGAAGATGCATTAGGCGATCTCCATGAAGTGTTCTTCGTGTAGTTATAACGTAATGCTAAACGATGTTTGTCTGTGATATTCCAATCGATACGGGTAAGCAATTTGGTGTTGCTTTCATCTGCGGGGAAATTGGTGTAAGAACCCGTTTCATATCCATATTCACTTTTTACAAAATCAGAAACCCTCTTCAGATCGTTTTCTGTTGTGCGGGAGATAAAATTGTCCGGATCAGCAACGCCATCAGTTGAAGCTCTCCAACGATTGGCAATTGTTGGTGTTTTAGCCATTTCAGCGTTTACGAAAAAGAACAATTTGTTTTCAATAACCGGGCCACCTAAAGTGAAACCGTATGTTGTATTACGGTCTTTTTCACGTGCTCCTTGTATTTGCATACCATTAACAGCATCTCCGCGCATGTTTTCATTTCTGTGATAAGTATAAGCAGTAGCTTTAAAGGTATTTGTACCGGATTTTGTAATAGCGTTTACCCCACCACCAATAAAGTTGGTTTGACGCACATCGTATGGAGCAATTACAACCTGCAATTCTTCGATAGCTTCAATAGAGATTGGGTTACCACCACCAGGAAGAGCATCACTTAAACCGAAGTTATTGTTAAAATTAGCTCCATCAACAGTAAAGTTGGCCATACGGCCATCTGTACCGGCAAAGCTCATACCGTCACCTCCATAAGGAGAAAGGCGGGTAATGTCCATAATGCTACGGCTTACTGTAGGCAAATTATCTATCTGGCTGTTGGTGATATTGGTTACTGCTCCGGTTTTCTCATTAGAGAATTTTGTGCGGGTTGCTGTAACCAAAACTTCATCTAATGATAATGTTTCTTCTGAGAGTACAACATTCATTACATAGTTTTCACCTAAACTCAATGTAATGTTGTTTTGTGTGTATGCACCATACCCAATGAAAGTAACTTGTACAGTGTAAGGTCCGCCAACACGCATACCATTCAGGTTGAATCGCCCTTCCATGTTGGTTACAGTACCATAAGTTGTTCCTGAAGGGGTGTGGGTAGCAATCACTGTCGCACCTATCACCGTTCCTTCAGCATCAGTAACACGCCCACTCATACTGGATGTGGTTACCTGTGCCTGCATAATAGTAGCTGATAAAATAATGAGCACTACTAATAAAAAACTAATTTTTTTAATCATAAAGATTGGATTTGAATTAAAATAAATAAATGAATACTTTATTGTACATCTAATTTCTTTCTTTAATGTAAATAATCAGGATTATAAATGGTATTCAAATAAGTTTGTTGTTGACGGTAAAAGCTGTTAATGCATGGTTGTGTTTTGTTCACTAAGCTGTAATTACCCATTTTCCTTTTCTTAATCTTTGTCAAGCAATAATTACATTCCGTAACATTGTGCACGCAATTATTACACCGCAAATGAAACGGTTTTATTTATTATAAATATTAATTAGAAGTTAATTTTTAATTGATTTCTGTTGTACACCAATGAACTTCATGATTAGATATACTAAAAATCAACTTCCCCCTTTTTTATGCCTATCAAAAGTATAATCCCCTATTATTGATAGGGGTGAAGATCATAATATTTGCTATTTCTGCCAAACACCTAAATGGAATTTTATTAAATGTTTTAGGGGACTTTTGAACAACCTTTTAAGAAGATATTAACATAAAACAGCCACGAAAACAACAACAAAAATGAATGCCAAATACGAGATAGTTGCATTTCTAACTGAAATATATTCCGGTGTAATGGCTTTTTAGTTTGTTGGATTTTGACCCTAAACACTATTTTTTTAAAAAATCAATAAAAAATAATTATCTGTTAATGTTCTGTTCTATAATTAGTTGCATGTATTTCAAAAAAATAATACAAAAAATAATAGTACTATGTGTTGCATGGTACTAATATTTTTACATATATTTGTAATGCAAATAACAGGGTAACAAAAAGTAGTTTTTTTAAAATAGTTCTTTTTATTTTGTAACGTTTCGAAAAGAGTGTCGTCTTAATGACAGAAAAAACAAGAGGGAATAAATCCCTGAAAACAATAAAGCAAGAAAACAACAGAAAACAGAAAACAAAAACAAAAGCCATGAAAACAAAAAACAATGTTCAGAAAGCAGTTTTAAGGTCAGCCGCAGTGATTGTCAGCTTTGTTCTTATTAGTTTTACCGTCAGTGCACAGGAATTTTGGAAAAAATTATTAACTCACAGTAGTTTTAACGAAATTGCAATTGCATTGATGGAAACTGAAAACAAAGCTGAGCTTCCGGCTGAAACCGGTTCGGAATCAACTTTTAGGTTTAACCTGGTTCAGGAAAATGACAAGCAACTAAGCCTGGAGGAGTGGATGACCAAAGATTTTTATTTTGGAATGTCGTCCGCTCAGCTGGAAAATGAAACGGAAAATGGGTTGGAGCTGGAAAACTGGATGTTAAATGAACGGATTTTTTCACCTGAAAATGCAGATGAAAAACCAATCGAGCTGGAAGCCTGGATGACTTCGGATGAAGTTTGGAACAGCTAATAGGAGTTGAAGGGTCTGAAAAGAGAGAAACAATCGGATAGTAGAAAAATATAAGAAAGCTAAAATGAAAATAGAAAATGCAAAGGCACAGATGAGGAAAGGAGTGCTGGAATATTGTATTCTGCTCGTCCTTGATGGAAAGCCTCTGTATGCCAGCGATATCATTCAGTCGCTGAAGGAAGCAAAAATGATTGTGGTGGAAGGAACCTTGTACCCGCTGCTTACCCGGCTGAAAAACGCAGGATTACTGGCATACCAGTGGGAAGAATCAACCCAGGGGCCCCCCCGGAAATATTATGAACTGACCAATAGCGGCAGAAAGTTTTTAGGAGAACTGGAAGGCTCGTGGATTGAATTGGTTGATGCTGTTGGAAAAATTAAAAACAGCAGAAGTTAAGAATGGCAGATTTGAAATTCCAAAAAATATATTCAACAACACAGGCAGTTTCCATTACTGCATTCCTTAAAAACAAAAAACAACTGAAATGAAAAAGACATTTACAATAAATATCAGCGGCACCGTTTTTTATATTGAAGAGGATGCTTACGAAGTTCTTCAAAAATACCTCATCAATCTGAAAAATCATTTTGGCAGCAGTGAAGAAGGAAAAGAGATTTTATCAGACATTGAAGCAAGAATAGCAGAAATTTTTACCGAAAAATCAAGCGACGACAAAAAAGTGGTCACACTCGACTGGGTGAATGAGGTTGTTGAAACCATGGGAACACCCGAAGATTTCGCCGAAGAAGAAGGGGAAGAAGAACCTGTTTCATCGGAAAGCAAGAGAAAAAGAAGACTTTACCGCGACCCCGACAGCCGGGTGTTGGGTGGTGTTTGCGGCGGGCTCGGTGCCTATTTTAACATGGATCCCGTGGTGCTGCGAATTATTTTCGCCATTCTGTTTTTTGTCACCTTCCCGGCAGCTATGATTGCGTATATCATTTTGTGGATTGCTGTACCAAAGGCAGTTACCACTGCTCAGCGCCTCGAAATGAGAGGACAGGAAGCCACCGTTAAGAACATCGAAAAATCAATAAAAGAAGAAGTAAAAGAGGTAAAGGAAAGCTACAAACGTTTTAAAGAGTCTGATACGTATTCAAAAGGCAAAAGGTCAGTGGAAGGAGCCGGCGATGTATTTTACAATGTCTTGAAAGTAATTTTGAAAGTTTTTGTAATTATTGTCGGGGTTGTTCTTATTTTGTCAGGTTTCTTTGGCATTTTAGGTCTTATTTCGTCGTTTATAATCGGCCATTCGTTTGTTGAAGGCTGGCCGCTGGTTTGGGGACCCGAAATTCACGTACCCAACTTCCTGAACCATTTTGTTGAACCCGGAACAGTTACATTCGGGATGATTGCAGTGGCCCTTCTGGCAGGAATTCCGATGCTGGCCATGTTGTACATCGGCACAAAACTGGTTTTCAGATATAAGTCAAACAATACGGCCGTTGGGTTAAGCATGGTTGGATTGTGGCTGATTGCTTTGGTTTCTTTAATTGTGGTTTCAGCAAGCCAGGTAGGAAACTACAAAAGCCGCTCGTCCATTTCGAACAGCGAAGTACTTTCGTGCGACAGCTGCAACACCCTGTATTTACAACTGGAGGAAGACAAATATGATGATTACGCGGAAATGGACTGGGAGATTGACAATTTCAAAGTGGTTGTTATGAATGGCGAGGAAGTGATGCTTGGATTACCCACCTTTGATATTGAAAAAGCAGGAACGGATAATTTTTCAGTTCTGATCAAAAAAACCTCGCGCGGAAGAACACGCGAAAGTGCGCAGGAAGCCACCAGCCAAATTGTGTACAATTACGAGCTATCGGATTCAACTTTAACGTTCGATCCTTATTTCTTTATTAAAGAAGGCGGAAAATGGCGCGACCAGGAGGTGGATATTACCTTGAAAGTTCCGGAAGGTAAAACCGTTTATCTGGGTGAAGAAATGATTAAAATTATTCACGACATTGAAAATGTATCCAATACCTGGGATGGCGATATGATTGAAAAATTCTGGGAAATGACCCCGGAAGGTTTGACAATGAAAGAATTATCAGAATAGTAAAAATATGGTTGAAAGTATTGCATATAACAGGAAAAGATGGATCTATATTATTTCCGCTTTTGGAATTACATGGATGGGACTGGGAACAACTTTTTGTTACGAAATGGGGAAAAACGGTTTGGGAAATATAGACTGGGGTTTTATATTTCAGACTAATTTGCCAGTGGCTATTATTGCCGGCTCGCTCTTAATTTTATCATTCAGAACAAAACGATAATTCAAAGATGTTGGAACGAAAATATCTTTATACTTCTGTTACCAGAAATTTAATGTAATAAAAGAAGGTCTTTTTCGTCTCCGTTTTAAAAATGTATATCATGAAAACAATCCGGATTTTAATTGTTGCTGTTGTCGTTTTTGCAACTCAGCTTGCAAATGCACAAAGCAAGTCATACAAAATGTACGATGCCTTTTCAAATAAAGACGGGATTACAAATTTTTCGTTTAGTAAAAATATGACGGATGCTTTTAACATCGAACTTGGCGATGATGATGACGAGAAAGTAACCGGCGATTTGAATGAAATCCGCTTTATGTCGTACAACCCGAAAAAGGGAGAACTGAGCGGTTCTGAATTTACCCGGAGAGCCGTTAAAATGCTTCCGCCGCAATATAAAAAATACGTGGATGAAGATGCCGATTCTGATGCTGAAATCTGGTTACTGGGCGGGAAGAAAAAATTCTCGGAATGCCACCTGTTTTTAACCAATAAAGAAGAAAACCAGATGCGGTTTGTGGTTTCGTTTTACGGCGATTTTACTGTGAAGGATTTGGATGGCTTGAAAGAAACCGGGAAAAGTTTTTCAGACGAAGATTAGCCATTTCAATAATACAATATAAAATCCGGGTTTTTTGATCCGGATTTTTTTTGTGAAATTATTTTGAATTCAATGGCTATTTTTAAACGGTTTTCTCAAAAAACTGTACTTTCACAAATTGAAAAAGAGCAGCTTTTTATTATGCCAAAAATCAGGGTAACCAAACGATTTCATTTTGAAATGGCGCACACACTGTTTGAGTACGACGGATTGTGCCGGAATATTCACGGGCATTCCTACAACCTGGAAGTGACACTTATTGGTGAACCGCGCAGGCAGCCCGGGCATCCGAAAGACGGCATGGTACTCGATTTTGCCGATCTGAAAAATATTGTAAAAACGCAGGTTGTCAACCGTTTTGATCATGCATTTATGGTGAACAGCCTGGTTCCCGAAAAACAAATTGAACTGCTGAAAAAAACAACCAACCGGCTTATTATTGTTGATTTTCAGCCTACTTCTGAAAATATTGTAACGTATATTGCCAAAATTCTTCAACAACATTTGCCTTCAGATGTTTCATTATTTAGCATACGTTTATACGAAACCGTAACTTCGTTTGCCGAGTGGTTTGCTTCCGATAATGAGTAAAATAAAAAACATGACCGATAAAAATTCTAAAAAATTATTCCTGCTCGATGCATACGCATTAATCTACCGCAGCTATTTTGCATTTATCCGGAATCCGCGATTCAATTCAAAAGGAGTAAATACTTCTGCCATGTATGGTTTTACAAATACCCTGATACAATTGCTCGAAGCAGAAAATCCGAGTTATATTGGTGTTGTTTTTGATGTTTCCGCACCCACTTTCCGGCATAAAATGTTTCCTGAATACAAGGCAAACCGCGAGGAAATGCCTGAAGATTTGCGAAAATCAATTCCGTATATTCGGAATATTATTGAAGCATTTAATATTCCAATTATTGAAAAAGAAGGTTTTGAAGCCGACGATGTGATAGGAACACTGGCTCGAAAAGCCGAAAAAGAAGGGTTTACCACCTACATGATGACGCCCGACAAGGATTATGCACAGTTGGTTTCTGACCATGTGTTGATGTTTAAACCTGCTAAATCAGGCGGAGTTGCCGAAGTTTGGGGAAAGAAAGAAGTAAACGAAAATTTTGGCATTGAAAACCCGGAACAGGTAATTGATATTTTGGGTTTGATGGGCGACAGCGCCGATAATATTCCTGGCTGCCCCGGAATCGGGCCCAAAACCGCTGAAAAGCTGATCAGCGAATTTGGGAGCATCGATGGGATTTACCGGAACATTGACCAACTCAAAGGAAAACAGAAAGAAAACCTGGTAAATTATGAAGAACAGGTCAGGTTGTCGCGAAAGCTGGCAGTGATTATTCAGGATGTACCCATTGATTTTGAAAAGGAAAAACTCACCCGCGATGAAATCAACAAAGAGGTGCTCAAAGCCATTTTTGAAGATTTGGAATTCAAAACCATTGCCGGACGTTTAAACCTCGACGAAGCTGTAAAACCTGAAACCGCTATGCAGGGAACACTTTTTGGCGATACGGAAACGGCTCAACCCACAGTGAAAAAACGCAACACCATTGAAACAATTCCACACCAGTATTATCTGGTTGAAAATGAAATGCAGC
>JAFGDX010000364.1 GCA_016931875.1 Prolixibacteraceae bacterium | reverse complement strand
TTCGGATTTTCAGGAATAATTTCATTTAATGCATCTTCCAAACGGTCGATGGGGTCGTTGCATTCAGTTACAACAGGGTCTTCCAGGTTGTTTTGCGGAAGATAGCTGATGAGTTTTCGCAGAATCATCAACCCTTCTTTTTCATTTTCAACCAGAAACTGGGCAACCCCCGATTTGGAAGCGTGGATTTTTCCACCCCCTAAATCTTCCACACTGATGTTTTCGCCGGTAACGGTTTTCACCACTTTGGGGCCGGTAACAAACATGTAGGAGTTTTGCTCGGTCATCATTATAAAATCGGTGAGGGCAGGAGAGTAAACGGCGCCACCTGCACAGGGGCCAAAAATGGCTGAAATTTGCGGAATAACACCTGATGCCAGAATGTTGCGTTCAAAAATTTCGGCATAACCGGCCAGTGAAGTAACCCCTTCCTGGATTCGTGCACCCCCCGAGTCGTTGATCCCGATAATTGGAGCGCCGGCTTTCATGGCCATATCCATTACTTTGCAAATCTTCTGGGCAAAGGTTTCGGAAAGTGAACCGCCAAAAATGGTAAAATCCTGCGAGAACACATACACCACTCTTCCATCAATGGTTCCGTGGCCGGTTACAACCCCGTCGCCCAAAAATTTTGTCTTTTCCAGCCCAAAGTTGGTGCAACGGTGGGTAACAAACATGTCAAACTCTTCAAAACTGCCTTCGTCGAGCAACAATTCAATACGCTCGCGGGCGGTAAATTTTCCTTTTTTGTGCTGTGCTTCAATACGCTGGATTCCTCCGCCAAGTTTTGCCTCTGCACGTAAATCAATCAGTTTTTTTATTTTATCCTGGGTACTCATTATATCAATCGGTTGTAGTTAAACTTATTCTTTTCCACAAATTTCGGTAAGCACACCCAAGGTTGATTTTGGATGGAGAAACCCGATATTCAAACCTTCCGCTCCTTTTCGGGCCGATTTGTCAATCAACCTTACTTCTTTTTCTTCGAGTTCGCTCAACGATTTGTTTACATCGTCAACGGCAAAGGCAAGATGGTGAATTCCCTGGCCTCTTTTTTCCAGAAATTTACCAATGGGGCCTTCCGGATCGGTACTTTCCAGGAGTTCAATTTTGGTTTGGCCAACCATAAAAAATGCCGTTTTAACTTTCTGATCGGCAACTTCTTCAACGGCGTAGCATTTTAAACCCAATTTTTCTTCGTAAAACGGAATTGCCTCTTCCAGGCTGTTTACAGCAATTCCAATGTGTTCAATATGAGATATGTTCATCTTATTTAGAATTAATTTAAAGTGTTTATTGTCAGAATTTTAAAGGTGCAAAGTTACTTTTCTGTTTGTTCCTTAAGTTCAAAATGAAAAAACATTTCAATTTTGAATATGAATTTCAGAAATAATTAATATTGAGATTGTAAACACGGATTTGTTTGTTTTTAGTACAAAAAAAGGCAGAACCCAGTCTGCCTTGTTATCCTGATGTTTATTCTTCGTCCCAAACAAAATGGAAATGAGGCCCGAAGCGTTCAAATGCTGCTTTATCCAGTTCTTCCTGGTGTTCCGGGTGAGAAATGGATATAATCAGTTTGGCGCGGTCCTGCAGGCTTCTTCCATATAAATTAACAGCACCATATTCGGTTACCAGCCAGTGAATGTTTGCGCGTGTACTTACAACGCCCGCCCCCGGAGTTAAAATCGGGGCAATTTTGCTGATTCCTTTATTGGTAACTGATGGCATGGCAATGATTGGTTTTCCGCCGCTACTCAGCGAAGCTCCCCTCAAAAAGTCAATCTGGCCACCCACACCCGAATAAAACCGGGTGCCAATTGAGTCAGCACAAACCTGCCCGGTTATATCCACCTGAAGAGCAGAATTTATGGCGGTTACTTTTGGGTTTTTGGCAATCACATTCACGCGGTTGGTATATTTTACATCCAGCATGGCAACCCCCGGGTTGTCGTTTACAAAATCATACAGATTTTTTGAACCCATAAGAAAGGTTGCAACCAGCTTGCCTTTGTCAATTTTTTTATTTCGTCCGTTCACCACGCCTTTGTCAACCAGCGGCAAAATACCATCGGCAAACATTTCGGAATGCACCCCAAGGTCTTTGTGGTTTCCCAACATGCTTAACACCGCATTGGGAATGGCGCCAATCCCCATTTGCAGGGTAGCTCCGTCTTCCACAAGTTCGGCTACATAACGGCCAATTTTTCTGTCGGTATCACCAATCGGACCAGGTTCAGCAGTAATCAGCGGGCTGTCGTCTTCCACAAAAAGGTCAATTTCGTTGATGTGAATCATGGCATCGCCAAACGCCCTCGGAACATTTGGGTTCACAATGGCAATTACCGTGTCGGCTTTTTCAACCGCTGCCAGTGTGGCATCCACCGAAGTTCCCAGTGAAACAAATCCGAATTTATCGGGTACTGAAACCTGAATCATGGCAACATTTACCTTCAGGTAGCCTTCGCGAATCAGTCGTTGTGTTTCCTGAAGGAATACCGGAATATAATCTGCATACCCCGACTGGGTTTGTTTGCGAACATTGTGTCCAACAAAAAACGATTCCAGCTGAAAGATTCCTTCAAATTCCTGATCAGCGTAAGGAGCCGGCCCTTCAGTATGAATGTGCTGGATTCTTACGTTTCTGAACTCTTTATTTCTTCCCCTTTCACACAATGCATTGATAAGCGGATGTGGCGTTACGGCTACACTGTGAAGATGTACACGATCATTTGATTTTACTACTCTTACGGCTTCCTTTGCCGTTATAAATTTTACATTTTTCATGGTTTCCGGACTAAAAATCAGGTTTTCGAATTAAGGCCGCAAATATAAAAAACAATCTGCTTCTTTTTGCTTTTTCGAATATCAGACATACCTGTTCGAAGCTTTTGTAAACTATTTGTTAATTTCCCGGATATCAACATGATTTTAATCATAATCAGTCGTATGTTTTTGAACATAAATTCCTCAGAAAACATGACGCATTTTTGCTGAAAAAGATGGTTGCAGGCAAAAAGCATGGAAATAATTTTTTATCCCTTTTTTGCGAACCATTGGAAATGTTATCTTTAGCAAACCGAATGAAACAAACAAAAATAATCATGCGCAAATACCTTTACTTTGTAACATTTGTAGCCGCGCTGGGCGGGCTGATGTTTGGTTTTGAAACCGCAGTGATAAACGGCGCCATATACTACGTTGCCGAACATTTTCAACTGACCGATTTTATGAAAGGTTTTGTGGTGAGCACTGCGCTGGCCGGATGTGTTGTTGGTGCACTGCTTATAGGGAAACCCGGTGATAAATACGGGCGGCGTGCCATGCTGAAAATTATGGCGGCACTCTTTCTGTTTTCCATGCTCGGAACCGGTTTGGCAACCAACATCTGGATATTTGTATTGGCCCGTTTTATGGGCGGAATTGCCGTGGGAGGGGCGTCGGTGCTTACTCCCATGTATATTTCAGAGGTTTCGCCACCCAATATACGCGGGAAACTGGTTGCTACCAGCCAGCTGGCCATTGTAACCGGAATCCTGGTGGCTTTCTTTTCTGATTATATGATCGACAGCCTTTTGCACGGAAGCTGGCGCTGGATGTTTCTGGCAGGCGTGATTCCTTCTGCGGTTTTATGGGTATTGCTGTTTTTTATCTCCCGCAGTCCGCGGTGGCTGGTAAAAAAAGGGTTGGAAGA
>JAFGDX010000363.1 GCA_016931875.1 Prolixibacteraceae bacterium | reverse complement strand
GTAATACGCCAGCCGTTTATTGCTGATATATTGTTTTACAGCCTCCTCTCCTTTTTCTTTAATTGTGGTTGGGATTGCCAACTCTGAAACCGGTCTTCCTTTTTGTTGTTCCTCATCAAACCAGGTGTTGTACAACTGTTTGAAAATCCATTGTGTCCATTTGAAATATTTCGGATCGGTGGTATTGATTTCGCGATCCCAGTCGTAACTTAACCCAATTGATTTTATCTGGCGGCGAAAGTTGTCGCAGTTGTTTTGCGTGGTAATTGCCGGGTGCGTTCCGGTTTGCATGGCGTATTGTTCCGCCGGAAGCCCAAAAGCGTCGTAACCCATCGGGTGTAGCACATTAAAACCTTTCATTCGTTTGTACCTGCTCAAAATATCGGTGGCCGTATAACCTTCCGGGTGCCCTACATGCAATCCTGCGCCCGACGGATAAGGAAACATATCGAGGATGTAATATTTGGGTTTCGAAAAATCGTCAGGGGTTTTAAATGTTTTATTTTCTTCCCAGTACTTTTGCCATTTGGGTTCAATTTCCGCGAAATTATATTCCATTTTTTCTTTTTTGAATAGGTTCTGAAATTAAAGCCGCAAAGATACTGATTTTGTTTGATGTTCTTTCGGCAGGCATTACCCAAATAAAATCAGATGCATAAGGTTCAAAAGCAATAAATGATACCGGCAATAAAAAAATTGGGGCAAAAATTCAAAATAAATGTTAAAAGGATAATAAAGCACAACAAGCTCCGTTTTGGATACAGGGAGGCGAAAACAATCAATTTTAACATTACTAATTTATTTAATTCGGTATTGCCTTCCCGGAGGGGCGCAAGGCGTCCCTTCTTTTTTTATCCGTTTTTTTTGAAAATATTTTGTGCACGAAAATGTACTGTCCTGCAAAATTTTCAATACTTTTTTATTTTTGGGGAATGGAGCGAATTCAGGACCTTGACGATTTTTACCGGCAATGCAATTGGTGTACACAAACCGAACCCCGGTTACAACCAGTAATTGAAAAATACGGATACCCCCCTCTGTGGTACAGAAAACCAGACTTTTCCACCTTAATTCTCACCATTTTGGAACAACAGGTATCGCTGGCATCAGCCAAAGCAGCTTTTGTAAAACTGGAAAACCGAATCGGGGAAATTACTCCGGAAAAGTTTCTTCAACTATCCGATGAAGAACTGCGTGCCTGTTATTTCAGCCGCCAAAAAACAGTATATGCCCAACTGCTGGCCACCGAAATTGTAGAAGAAAAACTCAATCTAACAAAACTGAATCAACTGGATGAACCTGAAATCCGCGCCCGGCTTATTCAAATCAAAGGAATTGGGCACTGGACGGTTGATATGTATGTTTTAATGAGCCTGCATTTTGCCGATATTTTCCCGCCGGGCGATTTGGCCACCGTCAAATCGGTTTATGAACTGGGGCTTGTTCCGCCTGAAAGTTCAAAAGAGGACATCATTCAATACATGAAAAAATTTTCACCCTATCGCTCAGCGGCCACTTATATTTTGTGGCACAGTTACATTCAAAAACGAAATTTGGTTCTGGAGTAAGCAAAAACGAAACCCGGTATTTCCTAAATTCAACCGTTTTATTTATTTTTAGGGAAAACAAAAAATTGAACGTCAATAACAAACTTGAGTACATTCTGGAAGGCCCAAAAGCATTTGTGGCCTACCTTTTTATTCTTACCGCAATCATCATTATTTTTATGGGCCATGTTATTGCCGGGGTTTTAATATCACTGTTTATTATATTTCTTTTGACATCGTACTCGGGGGTTGAAATTGATACTGCCAACCGCAGGGTTAAACAGTACAACAAATTTTTTGGCATCATAAAAACCGGGAAATGGAAAACCCTGAACTCATTTATCGGTCTCACACTTGTTCCCATGCGAAGAATCAATACCATTGCCAGCCGTGCCAACCTAACCAACACAACGATAAAAAAAGATTACCGGATTTACCTGGTAAACAAAGCCAAAAAACCGGCTTTTGCCATAAAAATATGCCGGAACCGCGAGCAGGCGCAAAACAGCATCGACGAATTCTCTATTTGGCTAAAATTTCCCGTGTATTCTGTAAAACGATAAACCATCGGGACGGTTTGCTGTTCAATTTCAAAAAAAGAAAAGTGATTACCGGTACATTAATTTTTTACTCTGTGCGTTTATTTACTGAAAATTAAATTCATGAAACAAATACTGACACTTATTTTGGTTTTGATTGTGCTTGTTCCGGCAGAAGCTCAGCAAAAAAAAAGAGATAAGGTAAAACGAAAATACCGCAATCCGGAACGGGTTGAGGTTGAAATACCGCCGGTTTTTTTACGAGGCAAAATACACGATGCTAACGAGAATCTTTTACCGGGCGCCCATGTTACGGTTTTGGGTACCAACAAAAGTGTGCATGCCAACGAAGACGGGGAATATTTTTTTTACGGACTGGAACAGGGAATTACGCGCGTTCAGGTTTCGTTTGTGGGTTTCCGTACCAAATCCGTCGATTTTCACCTTCAAACCGGAAATAATTACCTCAACTTTACGCTGGATGAAGACAACATCCGGCTGGATGAGATTTCAGTTACCTCGCAAAAACGCGACCAGCAAATTCTGGATGTACCGATTACCCTGAGTGGCATTGATGCAAAATTTATGGAGGAAAATAATATTACTGAACTGGATGAACTTTCAGAATTTGTTCCCGGGTTCCAGGTGAGGATGCAGGGAAACAACCGTCCGGGATTTGTAATTCGGGGCTTAACCAGCGACGAGGTGAGTCCGGCAGCACAGCCTCGGGTTTCGGTTTTTTACAACAATGTACCGATAAACCGTGCCAGCGGCGCCGCACTCGAACTTTTCGACATGCAGCAGGTGGAAGTTTTAAAAGGCCCCCAGAACACGCTGTTTGGAAGGGGGGCACAAATTGGCGCCATTCATTATATCAGCAATAAACCTGCGAGCGATTTTTACGGAAATATAACGGCGGGAATTGGCGACTACAACCAGCGCGAAATTAACGGCGCCATCAATATTCCGGTAATAAAAAACAAACTGATGGTTCGCGCTGCCGGAGTTTATGATTACCACGACGGATATATTGAAAATACGTTTGGTGGAAAACTGAACGGAAAAAATACGGCTGCCGGACGGTTTTCGGTGCGCTTTCTACCCACATTCCGCCATAAAATCGATTTGGAATTGAACTACCAGAAAGACGACGATCCCGGGCTTGGTTTTATGAGCATGGATTACCCGAATACCAAAGGCAGTGCAAATCCTTTTGATTACACTGCCTCGCTGGAACAGGGAAACAACCTGGCTACTCAGCGCGATGTTTTTGATGCCACACTCACGTTGAAACAGTTTAACAACGAAAATAATTTCTGGACATCCACCAGTTCATACCACACCACTGGCGCTTACTCACGCTGGGATGGTGACGGGACTGCTGCAGCCGCCATCGATATGAGCGAAAACAGCGATGCCTCGCAATTTTACCAGGAACTGCGCTACAATTTTTCAAAAAACAACCGCTTGAACGGAAGTTTGGGCGGAAGTTTCTGGCTGGAAAAAGCCTCGCAGGACTACTGGTTTTCAACCAACGAACAGGACATGTTCCACCTGCTTTTTGCCACCGGCGCGCTTGTAGATGCAACCGGGCAACCGCTCTCTGTTTCCCATCTTCCGCCTGATCCAAACCTGGGAGACTTAGGAGGATTGCCACTGGCTGAAAATCACCGGGAGGAAAATACAAGCGATGCCACCAACCGCGCCCTGGAAGGATTTCTGGATTTTACCTACCATTTTACATCCAAAATAAGTGCAACAGCCGGTGCAAGGGTTATTTCAGAAAAATTCAAACTTTCCAGCCAGGCACAAATGACAGGAGAAAATGCCTCCACCCTGGGATTTCTGACAGGAAACTACCCGAACCTTTTATTTGCCGAAAGCGGAGAAAAGGAAATCAAAGAATCGTCGCTGGCACTGACTTACCGGGGCGGTTTAAAATATGCGTTAAACGAAAACACCAATGTTTTTGTGAGTTATTCAAAAGGACGAAGACCCAAAGTTTTACAGTTTACTTCCACCGGAGAAGAACAGATTTTGGAAGCCGAAACCGTGGATAATTATGAACTGGGATTTAAAACCACCTTGAAACAACGGATTTGGTTCGATGCCGGAATTTTTTACCAGGAATACAAAAATTTCCAGACTTCGGCGTGGGTGGCCGAAGCAGATTCCGGTGAGTTCAACTATATTGTAAAAGATGCCGGGAAAGCAACCTCCTACGGAATAGAAACTTCGTTAAAAGTGGCGGTTTTAAAAGGCTTCAATGTTTTTGGAAACTATGCTTACATTCATGCCCGTTTCGACAGTTTAAACGTAAATGGTGAAGAACAGGAATACGCGGGAAATATGTTTCGCCTCACCCCGGAACACAGTTTTGCCATCGGGTTAAACGCCCGTGCTGAAATTGCACCGGGACTGTTTTTATTTGCAGTTCCCTCCTATTCATGGCGTTCAAAAATTTATTTTGAAGATGCCAACACACCCGGCCTCGAACAGGCAGAATACGGATTATTAAATTTCCGTGGTGGTGTTGAACTTGTTGACCAGGGAATTACCATTGCCGTTTACGGAACCAATTTGCTGGAAGAAGAATACATTGTGAGCGCCGGAAATACGGGCAGTTTGTTTGGTGCGCCCACCCAAATTCCGGGGCAGCCGCGGATGATTGGCACAAAAGTAACCTGGAATTTCAACGTAAAGGAAAAACCGTATTACCAGCGCAGCCGGTGGAACAG
>JAFGDX010000362.1 GCA_016931875.1 Prolixibacteraceae bacterium | reverse complement strand
ATTCTTGTTCGTATTTCTTTTAAACCAGCCATTTTTTTGAAATTGTGTTATTGAGTAACTGAATAAATTTTGTTCCGAAACATTTTAGTTACTCCACTTATTATTCTTTTACGGGTGTTTATAAAATGAACAAAAATTCTCATTCACACAATTACCCGTTTATTCATTTACTTTTTAAATTTCTCTGCTACCTCGGCGGCTACTTTTCTTATGGTTTCTTCGCCTTCGGCAGTCAGGTTTCCTTCTTTCAGTTCGTCTAAGGTAGCACGGTGCTGCATTTCCATTAATTCGAGGAAATCAGCTTCAAATTCTTTTACTTTTTCAACCGGAACATTTCTAAGCAATTCTTTTGTTCCGCAATAAATAATTGCAATTTGTTGTTCAATTTTCATTGGCGCATACTGTCCCTGCTTCAAAATTTCAACGTTTTTACGCCCTTTGTCAAGAACACGCATGGTTGCAGCATCGAGGTCGGACCCAAATTTTGAGAATGCTTCCAGTTCGCGGAACTGTGCCTGGTCGAGCTTTAACGTACCTGCAATTTTTTTCATTGCTCTGATTTGTGCACTTCCACCCACACGTGAAACCGAAATACCTACGTTAATTGCCGGACGGATACCTGAATTAAACAGGTTCGATTCAAGGAAAATCTGGCCGTCGGTAATTGAAATTACGTTGGTGGGTATATAGGCTGAAACGTCACCTGCCTGTGTTTCAATAATCGGGAGCGCGGTTAATGATCCCCCACCTTTTACTTTTCCTTTCAAACATTCCGGAAGGTCGTTCATATCTTTTGCAATTTCGTCGCTTTCAATAATTTTTGCGGCACGTTCCAGCAAACGCGAGTGCAGGTAGAACACATCGCCTGGATAGGCTTCGCGGCCCGGAGGACGACGGAGAAGCAATGAAACTTCGCGATAAGAAACTGCCTGTTTTGACAGGTCGTCGTAAATAATCAGTGCATCGCGGCCGGTATCGCGGAAATATTCGCCGATAGCGGCACCTGCATACGGAGCATAAAACTGCAATGCGGCAGGGTCAGCTGCCGTTGCCGAAACAATTACGGTGTAATCCATTGCCCCGTGTTTTTCCAGAGTTGCAGCTATGTTGGCTACCGTTGACCCCTTTTGGCCAACAGCAACATAAATACAGTAAACCGGTTTTCCTTTTTCAAAATTTTCGCGCTGATTGATTATGGTATCGATGGCAACCGCTGTTTTTCCTGTCTGACGGTCGCCAATGATCAGCTCACGTTGCCCTTTCCCGATTGGGATCATGGCATCGATGGCTTTTAATCCTGTTTGCAGCGGCTGTTTTACCGGCTGGCGGAATATTACCCCCGGTGCTTTTCTTTCGAGTGGCATTTCAAGTAACTCTCCCTGTATAGCACCTTTTCCGTCAATGGGGTCTCCAATGGTGTTGATAACACGCCCCAGGAGGTTTTCACCCACCATAATTGAGGCAATTCTTTGCAGTCGTTTTACAGTGTCACCTTCTTTAATTTCTTCGGAAAGACCCAACAAAACCACACCTACATTGTCTTCTTCCAGGTTGAGCACTATCCCTTTCATCCCGCATTCGAATTCAATCATTTCGTTTGCTTCCACGTTTGAAAGGCCGTAGATACGGGCAATTCCATCTCCAACTTGTAAAACGGTGCCTACTTCCTCAAGTTCCGCTTCCGATTTGAAGCCTTCCAATTGTTGTTTCAGGATTTCAGATACTTCAGCAGGTTTAATATTCGCCATTTTATATTTTTTTACGCTTTCGGTTAATTTTTTAATTCAGTTTCCAGTAAATTTTGTTTTATTTTTTTGAGTTGGGTAGCAACGCTGGCATCGTACTGTTTATCTTCCAACCGTAAGATTATTCCGCCAATAATTTTTGTATTGATTTGTGTTGAAAGTTCAATTTTTGCACCAAGTTCCTTTTCCATCAGTTGTTCAATTTTTTTGATGGTTTTGGTATCGATTTCTGATGCCGTTGTAAGTACTGCCGATTTTATATTTTGATCCCTGCGGGTGAATGCCAGAAAATTTCTGCATATTCCCGGGATGTGTATTTCTCGCTTGTTTTGGGTTATCAGGTTCAGAAAGTTCAACGTAAGCGGATGTACTTTCTCATTAAAAATGGAAGTAATTAATTCTGTTTTCTTTGAAGTTTTAATGATTGGACTTTCCAGCAGAAGAATAAATTCTGTGGAATCTTTGCAAATGGAAGCAATCATTTCTATGTCTTCTTTCAACGTGGCAAGCAGGTTTTTTTCCTTTGCCAGTTCAAAAATTGCTTTTGCGTATCTTACAGTAATTGCACTTTGGTCCATAGAATTAATTCATCTTGATATCGTCGATTAAACCTTCCACCATTTTTTCCTGTTCGCCTTTATTGCTTAGTTCTTTTTTTATCACTTTTTCGGCAATCATTACCGACAGTTCAGCCACCTGTTTTTTAATTTCGTTAATGGCAGCTGTTTTTTCGCTTTGAATTTGCTGACGTGCCATTTCAATGCTTTTTTGTGCTTCAGAATTGGCTTTATCGCGGGCTTCGGCAATAATTTTTTCCTTGATTTCCTTCGCTTCTTTCAGAATCACATCTTTTTCCCTGCGGGCTTCAGCAATAATTTTTTCGTTGTCGGCTTTTAATCCTTCTACTTCTTTACGGGCAAGTTCGGCCGAGTTTAATGCATTGGCAATCGATTCTTCCCTGTCTTTTAAAGCGTTTAAAATTGGTTTCCAGGCGAATTTCCGGAGAATAAAAAGTACAATTCCGAAAATTATGACCATCCAGAATATGGTACCGGGATTTGGTGTAACTAAACCCATAATTTTAATTTTTTAAAAGTTTTGGCAACAGCATCCCCGGCAATCCCGGGGATGGTTGCCTGTTTTTTTTGCTAAACGAAAATAACAAGCGCACAAATGATCACAGCAAAAAAGGCAACGCCTTCAATCAATGCTGCAGAAACGATCATGTTTGAGCGAATGTCGCCACTGGCTTCAGGTTGGCGGGCAATGGCTTCCATGGCGCTGGCACCGATTTTACCGATACCCATACCTGCACCAATGGCTGCCAAACCGGCTCCCAAAGCGGCGCCCATTTTCCCAACGGCTGCACCGGCGGCCGCTTGTAGCAATACAGTTAAAATTGCTGATAACATAGCATTTAATTTTAATAATTATTAATGATGATCTGCTGTGGCCATTCCAAAATAGAGTGCCGACAACAGGGTAAAAACATAAGCTTGTATAAACGAAACCAGCACATCCAGCATTAAAATAAATACTGAAAATGCGATTGAAATCGGGCTGGCTGCCAATCCAACGCCAGCGCCAAATAAACTGGCAAAAATAAAAATCAAACTCACAAAAACCGTCACAATCATGTGGCCGGCCAGCATGTTGGCAAAAAGTCGGACCATCAGTACGATTGGTTTTGTAATCATCCCCGAAAACTCAACAACCTGCATCAGCGGGAAGAGCGGAAATTTAAGCCAAATCGGTACATCCGGGTTGTAAATTTCTTTCCAGTAGTGTTTATTTCCGTTTATGGTTGTAATAAAAAATGTAAACAGTGCCAATACCATGGTTACGGCAATGTTGCCTGTAACATTTGCCCCAAACGGCGGGATTGGAATTAGTCCCATAAAATTGTTGATCAGGATAAAGAAAAACAAGGTTAACAGAAAGGGCATAAATTTTTCATATTTTTTGTCACCAATGGCGGGTTTGGCTACCTCGTCGCGAATAAAAAGAATAACCGGCTCCACCAGGTTTTGCAGCCCGCTGGGCGCTTTGCCCTTGTTTTTCTTTGCTGAACCTGCCACCGAAAATACCAGCCACAACAAAATAATTACCGAAACAATCACTCCCGCAACTGTTTTGGTAATCGAAATATCGACAGGTTTTGCCACTTCATTCCCATGCGTGTCAACTTCAACTATTTTTCCTTTATTTTCTTCGGAATGTGAAAGGCGGAACCCTTTATAATCAGCGTGGCCGTGTTGAAATTTTGAGGACATAAAAACATGAAAACTTTTTCCATCATGCAGTTCCGGCTTTTTGCTGTAAACAATTACCGGCAATGGTATGCTTATGTGCGTGTTGCCAAAGGAAGCAATATGCCAGTCGTGCGCATCCGACACGTGTTCAATTACAAACTCTCCGGCATTGAATGACTCGTCTCCATGCGAAGTCTCGCCGTGCGATTCTTCCCCGTGAGATGAACCTTCGTTGGCATGTTGCGCAGAAAGCGGCATGTAATTTATTACCGATAGTGCAAGTAGTACAAGAATTACTTTGGCAGTTTTCAGCATAGTTTTATCCAGTTTGTCAAGTGTTCACAAATTTAAAAGTTTTTTCTTACCCCGTATGAAAATTTGAATTTTTCGTGTAAGAATTAACAATGTCTAAAAACAGGTTTTTAAACCTTGTTTTAGTAATAAATTTTACTTTACATAAGCAAATGGATAAACATGTTGCAGAGTTGTACTTCAAATTCATCTTTTTGGCATGGCTAAATAATCCTTTATTCCTAAAAGAGTTTTAGGTAATAGTATAATTTTGATTTTTCCGCAGAGAGTGGTTCTCTGTTATGAAAAAATGAGGTTGGTGTTGGTTTTGTATAAGAAAGAAAATAGCAAGCAGGTAGTATTTCAAAGGGTTTGTTCTCCTTTTAAATGTGATAAAATAAAACTGTTGAAACGGATTATTGCAATATGGTCATTTGTTTTTTTGCAGCTGATTTCAGCCGGCCAGGTGCTTGATATGCAATTTTCCGACCCAATAAATAACCCGGAGTTTAACAGCAAAGATGCCACCAGTATTGTGCAGGACAGCCTCGGGTTTGTTTGGATTGGAACTACTGACGGGCTGTACCGTTACGACGGGAATAAAATTCTGGAATATAAGTATGATTTGGAAGACAGCACCAGTGTGATAAATAACAACATCATAAAACTGTATATCGATCATTCGGGAGTGTTGTGGGTAGCTACCAATTACGGGTTATGCTATTTTGAGTACGGGTTGAACCGGTTTAAGCGCCTGGCAACCGAAGAAAATTATATGGGGCTTGACGGTATAAGTGTTACCTCAATGAATCAGGACAGTAAAAACAATCTTTATATTTCTCAGGGAAACTCGGTGTACCGGCTGAACCCGGATAAATCGTTTTTCGAACGGGTTTTTCAGGTGGAGAAGGGCCTGATAAATGAATTTATTTTTGATGAGGAGGATAATTTGTGGATGGCCGTTTCCGAAGAGGGAGGTCTGATATTTTACAATCAGCAAAAAAAGAGTTCCCAAAAATATACGCCTGAAAATACCCCGAACAGTTTAAGCAATTTTACCGTGAGGGATATTGTTTTGCAGGATAATGACCAATTGTGGATTGGAACCTACGGGGGCGGTGTAAACCTTCTGAATATTAAAACCGGGAAGTTTAAATACTACACTCCGGTTGATTCATATGCAGGTTATATTACCTATACCTACATTGACAAGGATAACCATTTGTGGATTTGTGACCTCACCGGGCTTAAATTGTACGACAAATCGAGTGATTCTTTTTATGGCTATTATCATTTTGATGATGTTAAAAGCAGCATTAAAGGTTCGGTTGTTGAACTAATACAGGATATGCAGGGCAACTACTGGACCATTCATGCACCCGGTGGTGTTGGGTTGAGAGTGGTTCCCAAAGGATTTGATATGATTAGCAAAAACCCCTATGATTACTGGCACACCAGTAATAACAACATTTCAGCAATAAATATTGACAGGCACGGAAACTGGTGGATTGGAAACGGTTACAACGGCATCGATATCTTCCACTGGGAAAGCGAAAGTATCAGAACCTATTATTATAACGAAAAAGACCCGTTGAGTTTGGGGAAGGGCGCCATTGGTTGTATTTACCAGGATCAAAACGGCCTGATGTGGGTAGGTTCCAATTTTGGGGGCCTTCAGTATTTTAACGAATCGGAAGAGAAATTTTATTCCTATGTAAATAATCCGGAAGACAGCAGCTCGGTTGCCAATAACGATGTTCGGTCAATTACCGAAGATGATGAAGGAAATTTGTGGGTAGTGACTCATGGAAAAGGAGTGGACCGCTTTAATATTTCGGACAATAAATTTTACCATTATAACCAGGAAAAGAATGGTTTATCAAACGACTGGGCATTTCAGGTAGTTTTTGATGCGGAACAGAATCTTTGGGTAACAACTGCATGGGGAGTGAGTAAATTGCCAAAAGGATCGGAAAAATTTGAATCGTACTATTTTAATCCGGCAGATACCAACACAATCAACAGCAACATGGTGAAATGCGTGTTTCGCGATTCCAAAAACCAAATGTGGTTTGGTACGTCTGAAGGGCTTTGCAAATACAATGCTGAAAACAATACCTTTCAACGATTTGCGGACGGGTTTGTAAATCTGGATATCTGTTCCATTCAGGAAGATAATAATAACCGTTTATGGGTCAGTACTTCAGCCGGTATTTCTATGTTTGATCCTTCCACCGGGCAGGTGCTGCACAATTTCGATTCGCGCGACGGACTGCTGGAAGAGGGCTATCATTACAGGGCATCAGCAGCCAACTACGAACGGAACACCCTGTTTTTTGGCGGGCAAAACGGAATGACCGTTTTTAAGCCTGATGATCTTGTTTTGAATACAACCCCGCCCAAAGCGGTAATTACCGATTTTTTGTTGTTTAACCAACCTGTAACTTCGTTTGGAAATAATTCAGTTTTGCCGCGAAATATCGTATTTAACCCCGATGTTGAACTGGAATACAATCAGAATACCATTGGTTTTGAATTTACGTCAACCAATTATATCAATGCTGCAAAAAATACATTTATGTACCGCATGGATGGCGTAGACAGGGACTGGGTGGAATCCGGTCTGCAAAAACAAGCTACCTACTCGCACCTTCCGCCGGGGCAATATACTTTCAGCGTAAAAACATTCAACAACGACAATGTTGGCAGCGAATCAGCCACCAGTATTATTATTAAAATCCGACCTCCGTGGTGGCGTTCGTGGTGGTTTATCGGTTTTATGATTTTGGCAATGACCGGGGTTATTTATCTGATTATTTTGTTAAGAACCTTACGTTTGAGCAGGGAAAGAAAAAGACTGGCACAAAAAGTACGAAAAAGAACCAAAAAGCTACATAAACGAAACAGGCAGTTGAATAACCAGGCAAAACAATTGATTGAAGCAAATGCCGTGCTTGTTGAACAAAAAGAGCTGATTGAACGGCAAACCGAAGAACTGAGGGTAACTGCCGAAAATCTTCAAACGGCAAACAGGGAGTTGACACAAACCAATGCCACCAAAGATAAATTGTTCTCCATTATTGCACACGACCTTATTAATTCGTTTAATGTTATTTCCGGTTTCTCGGAAGAGTTGATAGATAGCTTTGACATTTTGAATGAGAGCCAAAAACTTAAGTTTATTACCTATATCAACGAGTCATCAAAAAATGCATTCAACCTTCTTCAGAATTTACTCCACTGGTCGCGAAGCCAGAAGGGAACCATTTCATTTGATCCCGTTTATCTGGATGTGCCGCAGTTGCTAAACCAAACACTTGATGAGGTATCGTTTTTGGCAAAGAAAAAAAAGATTAAGATTGTTAACCAAATAAAAAAGGGTACAAAAATTTATGCTGACGAGGATATGCTGTCGTTGATTTTTAGAAATTTACTGATGAACGCCATCAAATTCAGCTTTGAAAATGAGAAGATTTATATTGATTTGGACAAGCCGGACGAGGGTGAAATTTTATTTACCGTAGAAGATCATGGTGTTGGAATGGAAGCCAAAAAAGTGGAAACTCTTTTTGATACTGCTGAGAATAATTCCTCAACAGGAACTGTCGGCGAAAAGGGAACCGGATTGGGGCTCACGCTGTGTGCCGAGTTTGTGGCATTTCATAAAGGTAGAATATGGGCAAAAAGCACCAAAGGAAAAGGAAGTACTTTTTATTTTACCATTCCGCAACCCGGATTATAAAACACAAAAAGCCGCCGGTTACTTTGTTACTTTGGTTATTTCGGTAACTTCAACAAAAGAAAATACCAGGTAAAGCAACATTAATCCGATTACAAACGGAATGGCATTTTCAGCATGGGTTGCAATATAAACCGCCGCAAAAACCGAATAAATTACCAGTTTGAAAAAAGTAACCAACATGGTGCTGCGGGTAAATTTAGCCATGTTTGTTTTTGCCAGTTTTAACTGGTAGGCATGCACCAAAATGGTAACAACAAGAAAGAAAATTAATGCCAGCGGAAAAACAGGCAGGTAATATTGCGGAATAAACAGGGAGAAAACAAGCCACCCAATCAGGGCGAGGGCAGCAGATAATACAACTGTTTTGGCGATAAATCGTTTTAAGGAAGTATTCATTTTTTTAGCAGATTTCGGGTTCCGTAAATAATGGCAACAATCACCGAGAAAATCATAAGACCTAAAGTAAAACCATTAAATTCGTTTTCCATCCATTGATCAATTTTGTAGCCCAGGAATGTAAAAATTCCGATTATGGCCATCATTTCAAAACCTAGGCTGGAATAACGAATAAAATCATCGAACTTTTTTTTGGGTTTATTTTGTTTTTGCCGGTTCATTTTCAGGTTTTTCACTGCCCATGCTGCACGAGCCTGTAAATACCGACCCCGGTTCCACAGCAAGTTTCCCGGCAACAATTTCGCCGTAAACCTTGGCTTCAGCCTTCATGTTTAAAAGTTCGAGTACTTTTATTTTTCCTTTGATATAACCCGAAATTTCAACATTGTTGCAGTTAATTTCTCCTTCCACTCTTCCCTTCGGGCCAACCACAAGCCTTCCTTTTGCTTCTATATTGCCATTTAGTGTTCCGTCAATCCGTATATCGCCTGCTGATGAAATGTCTCCTTTGATAATTGTTCCCTCGCTGATGATATTAATTGCCTGGTTTTGAACTTCGCCGAACGGTTTTGTAATTTGCTTTGCCATTTTGAAAATCATTAAGTTTTACTTTGAATATCCCGGTTTTGTGTAAAAAGGGCTAAAATTGGCGTTTGAAATTACAAATTTTTGTAACGGCTCCAAAGGTTATTTTTCTTTTTGTGAGAGAATCCCGGTGTTTTATCTTGTTTTACTCCGGTGTATCGTAAGCCCATTTCAAATATACACTTCCCCAGGTGAACCCTGCACCAAAAGCGGCAAGAATCACGTTGTCGCCTTTTTTTAGCTGAGTTTCATAATCGTACAAACATAGCGGAATGGTAGCAGCAGTTGTGTTTCCGTATTTCTGAATGTTAATCATCACCTTGTCTTTGTTTAATCCCATTCGCCGTGCCGTGGCATCAATAATGCGCATGTTGGCCTGGTGAGGTACCAGCCATGCCACATCTTCTGCTGCCAGGTGGTGTTTTTTCATGATTTCAACAGCCACATCCGCCATGTTCGAAACGGCGGCTTTAAAAACTGTTTGCCCGTCCTGGTAAATAAAGTGTTCATCATTTTCCACGGTTTCACACGAAGCCGGTCGCAGCGAGCCTCCCGCTTTCATGTGCAGATGGTGCTGCCCCAGTCCGTCAACCCGGTTGATGTAGTCCATAATTCCTGTTTCTTCAATGGTGGGTTCAAGCATCACGGCGGTTCCGGCATCGCCAAAAAGCGGGCATGTTGTGCGGTCCTTGTAATTGGTAATTGACGACATCATGTCGGCGCCAACAATAATTACTTTTTTATACCTGCCCGATTCAATAAACTGAACACCGGTGGATAGCGCAAATATAAATCCGGAACAGGCTGCATTTAAATCAAAACTCCAGGCATTGTGAATTTCTGTTTTGTGGGCAATAATGTTGGCTGTGGCCGGAAATGGCATGTCGGGAGTTATGGTGGCACAGATTAACAAATCCACCTCAGCAGGATGGGTGTTTGTTTTTTTTAGCAGTTCTTTTACAGCTGCCGCACCCATGTCGCTGGTGGCTTTTCCTTTTTCTTTTAAAATCCGGCGTTCTTTAATACCAATGCGCTGCATTATCCATTCGTCGGAGGTATCAACCATGGTGCTCAGCTCGTCGTTGGTTAAGCGGTATTCGGGCAAAAAGGCTCCTACTCCTGTAATTGCCGCCCTGATTTTTGTTCTTGTCATTGTTGTAAAAATTGTTTCAAAAAAACCGGGTTGAATATAGAGGTATTATCAGCGAATTGCAATGAAAAGCGGGAGATGCCGGTAAAGAGGTTAACAAAACATCAGGTTTCACCGGAACAATAAATCCATGTGTTCGAAAAATAAAAAAAACCAGGTGGTGTACCTGGTTTAAATTGCAATTTCTTTTTCAATAACCTGCTTGCCTCTGTAATATCCGCATTCCGGACAAACGGTGTGGTATTTTACTGTAGTTCCACAGTTTGAACAGGTTGCAAGCGTCGGGAGCGTAGCTTTGTAATGCGTACGTCTTTTATCCCTTCTTGTTTTTGACGTTTTATGCTTCGGATGTGCCATCGTATTTTAATTTTAATTATTATTTCCTAATTTTTTTAATGCTTCCCAGCGCGGGTCGATTTGGTTTTCCTCTTCGGGCGCTTTTATATAATTTTTTAATTTTTGGAGCATCTCTTTGTTGCATTCGCGTTTTCCCTCTTTGTTTTTTGGATGAACGTGCCGCAAAGGAATACTCAGTATTGTGTATTCATAAAAAATTTGTGCCAGGTTGAGGTGGTGTTCTTCGGGCAACACCCAGATTACGTTTTCTCCCTCTTCAAACTCCTGCTCGCCGAATTTCACAAAGATTTCGGTATTGTGTTTAATTTTTTGCCGGTAATTATCCAGGCAACGGTCGCACACAAGTTCTACCCAACCTTTTAGTTTTATGTGAAGTTTCAGAAAAGCGCTACGTTTTTCCAGCGTAACTTTTATGTCTGCTTCGCCATTCTCAACCAGGCTACCTTCAAAGTGTTCAAAGAACTTGCCATCGATTTGGAAATCAAACTCGTGCCCGCCTTCGGCAAGGCCTTTAAAAGCAATATCGTATTTTGTTTTCCAACTCACGGCCTGAAAAAAGTGTTGCAAAAGTATAAATTTTTTATAAACACCCGAAACATTCGCTGATTATTTTGTTTTCCCTTAATTTTCTGAACATTACTTGGAGGAATTTGGAATTGTTCTAAATTTACTCCCCCCATCAATAATTTCCGGAAGATTTTTTTGTCTTTAACGAACATAGCTTTTATTTTTAATCTGTTACTTCCGGGACAGACCCCTGCCGGTAACACCGTTTTTCAGAAAAAAAATAAGGTAAAGAAAAGTTTATAGTATTATTTAAATAAACCAGACATGTTACCAATAAAACAAACAGCTTTCCTATTTTTAATAACCGTTTTTTCAATTCATGCAAATTCTCAGGAAAAACAAACGGGAATTGATTGGGGTGTAAACAAATTGAATCCAACCAATACCGGCTCTGCCTATGAAGCGGATATTGGTTTTCAGGCCGGAATATTTTCCCGGAAAGTAATATCAAAATCGTTTTCTTTTGAAAAGGGAATCTATTTTACCGTTACCGGATTTGACGATCACAATGAGCAAAATGTGTTGGCGCTGGAGAATACCACTTACGCTTTTAGTGTGCCGTTAAAATATTACTGGACAAGGCTAAAGTATGTTCATCCTTTTTTGGGTGTGGAAGGTATTTGGCGTTTTTACAGCGACACCGATTATTTTTTAACGGATGTTCAGCAACCCGAAGTATCAAAACTGCAGTTGGCATTTGTTCCCGGTATTGAGGTCGGAGTGGGAAAACAAATGAATT